>JAKIYU010000113.1 GCA_022708385.1 Bacteroidota bacterium
CGGGGTCAGTTATAACGTTGTTAATGGTAATATCAGAGACAAAAGATGTTTTCTGAAAACCAATTTTTTCGAGATTTATTGTGCCTACATTGGCAGGGCTCATCTGCACATCCGTCCAACCATAAGGTAGTGACCATGACTGTCCTTTATTAAATATTTCAGCGCCAACTGCTGAGCCTCGTATAAAAACTATTTTGTTTGTTCCTCCCAGAGTAGGATTATAAGGGATGACTTCAAAATTTCCATTCTCATCGCTGTATGTATATATCCATGAGTGTACATATTCGTCATCATTAGGATTATTGGGATTATGAATATCTAAGTATAACCAATTCACTGCCTGTATCACGGCATCTTCAATGGGATTATCATCGGCATCTAAAACAGTACCTGTAACCGCATTGGTGTGGTAGATGTTTTGAGCGCCATTTAAATAGGGGTCGTAATAATTGTCGGGTTTTACACACAAAGCAGGGTTTGGAGCAGGTGGCTGGCCGTAAGCATCCAAATAATCCTGAAAAATTTCTACAGCGGGTTTGTCACGGTTATTTCCTGATACAACACCGTTCTTTAAAAGACCATATCCATCTACAGGAGGTGGCCAGGTAACATCCTGGTAGTCCCACCATACAAAGCCAATAGCCCCTGCATTTCGTGACGCAGCCAGCACAGCTTCGGCATAATCGGCCTGCTCATCATTATTACCGTCAACATAAGCATTAAGCGGCGTATAAGTATCGGACGAACGGAAACCGGTTTCTCCCTGTATCCATGCAATAGGCGCATTTCTGTTCAACCAGTACAATTCGCCTTTTATACGGTTTAACATATTGGTAACATTGTACCCGTCCCACGCAACTACGTAGGAATAAGGATGGGGCTGGCTGAAATCGAGTTTAGTGAGGCCGATATCCATCATAATCGTTTCATGAACACTGATATTACCTCCTGTTATTAAATACCTTACAAACTTACAAAAAAATTATTTTGATTTTAAAGATTTGTATATTAATCGCTAAATTTATTTAACTTTGACCCTTTCAATACTTTAATTTTAAATTAAAAAATAAATAATTTTTAAAATCAAATTTATTTTCCTACTTTTGCACTGTTTAATTAATTTCTATAAACTTAAAAAAAACTCAATTATGAAAAAAGTAAACAAAATTTTAGTTCTTTTACTCGTTGCAGTTTTTGCAATTCCAATCCTCAATTCATGTAAAAAAGGCGAAGGTGACCCCTCCCTCAGTTTAAGATCAAGAGAAGGCCGTCTGAAAGGCGAATGGAAACTTGTTTCCGGAACTGAAACCGGTACTTCCGGCACTACTACTTACACAGCCACATTTACCGAAACCATGTGCACTTATGTTTACGGAGGCAATTCACAATCATTCACTTATACTGAAGTTGTTGAATTTTTAAAAGGCAATGAATTTAAATCAACAATTACCGAAGACGGACAAATTGAAACATGCGAAGGCTATTGGGCTTTCATGGATGGCTACGATGAATATGCCAATAAAGAAATGGTTGTTATCAGGGTTAAATCCACAATGTCCGGTGGCACAGTTCATACTTATACCGGCGACAAAATGCCCATGTATATTCTGAGATTTAACAAATTAGCCAACAGCGAATGCATCATTGAAGCTGAAGGCACTTCAACAAGTGGCTCTTCAACCAGCTCTTCAACTTCGACCAAAACTTACGAAAAAGATTAATTTTAAATCTTTATAACAAAGGAGAGAGGCTATCTTATGGATGGCCTCTTTTTTTTATAAATAATATAACTCTATGACTTTTACTTATGCCTATCCACGCCCAATGGTAACTGTGGATATTATTATCATCGACAACACTGTGCTGTCCCAACGCATTTTACTGATTAAAAGAGGCCACGATCCCTTTGCCGGTTGTTACGCCTTGCCCGGTGGTTTTGTTGATGAGGACGAAAGCCTCGAAGCGGCTGCATGCCGCGAATTGAAGGAAGAAACAAATATTGCCCACGAAAACCTCAGGCAGTTTCGGGCCTTTGGCGATAAAGGTCGCGACCCGCGCGGCCATAATGTAACGGTGGTTTTTTACGGCTTTGTAAACCCGTCCGAAACTGCTGCCATGGCAGGCGATGATGCGGCTGCACTCGACTGGTTTCCCCTGGACCAGCTCCCACCCTTGGCTTTCGACCATAAAAAAATAATTTCTTTGTTTGCTTCAGAAATAATTCAGAAATCGGGTGTTTAACGACTATTTAAATACCTTTGCATAAATTACCTAAATAAAATGCTTTTTTTATGAAAAATACTTTTGTGTTGCTTATAGTTGCCGTTATGGTTATCCCCATGCTTGATTCCTGTAAAAAAGGAAGTGAAGACCCTTTTATCACCTTACTGCCAGGGCATTGCGCCTGAAGGGAGAGTGGCATTTAACATCAGGCACGGCCACTATTAACGACGGTACAACTACAATAATTAAAACCTTTGACGGGTCTGTTGTAACAGTAATTACCAATGGACAGTCCGCAACCTACGCCCACACAGAAAAGCTGGAGTTTTTTACAAACTTTTACAGCTGACCAGATGCCTATTAACCTATTGAACCTCAGGAAATTATCAAACCGCGAGCTTATTATTGAGTATAGCGGGGTATCTGTCGAATCGGGCACGGCAACCACTACAATATTAAAAACTTACGAAAAAAAATGATTTCATTTTCCGTATTTGGGTTTTGAAATGCATTTTTTTGTATTTTTGCAAAACTTATGGTCTCTTGGCCGAGTGGCTAGGCGCCGGTCTGCAAAACCGTTTACTCCGGTTCGAATCCGGAAGAGACCTCGCAAAACAACCCGTAATTACCTGTAAATAAAGTGCTTGCGGGTTTTTGTTTTGTATGGGTAGCCCTTTTAGTAGCCCTTTTTTCATTTAAATGAAACACCTTTTTTTTTACCGCATCAACGTTACCGTACCGTGCACTTCGTTTTCGCCGCACTGGTTTTTAAAAGTGATGATGTAATAATACACGCCATCGGCAGCCGAAGCGTTTTCAATCATACCATTCCACCCGCTGACAGGGTTGTCCCATTCAAACACCTTTTTTCCCCAGCGGTTAAAAATCAGGCCGCTGAATTCGGTTATCTCGCTGGGACTTTCGAGCTTAAACAGTTCATTAATGTTGTCGCCGTTGGGTGTAAACACATTGGGAATCGTGTAGGTAATTTCTTCAGTAAGGGTAATTGAAACCGTGTCGGACGAAGTGCAGGGGCCATTGGTTACATTTACCCAGTACAGGCTGGAATCGGTTACTGTAATGCTTTGAGTGGTGGCGCCGGTTGACCACAAGTGGCTCATACCCGCATTGCCGGCATCGAGGGTTACATTTTGCCCTTTGCAAATTTTCTGGTCAGCGCCCAGGTTAATAACGGGCACATCAAGTACAGATATGGTCAGGTAGGCCGTGTCGGCAATATTGCATTTGTTCGAATCAGTGGCAATGAGCGAAACGGTATAGGTGCCCGCAGTGGTAAATGTATGAGAAGGCGTGGGCAGCGTGTCCTGGGTACCATCGCCAAAATCCCAAAGATAAAGCACGCCGTCGCTGTTGTTGATAAAGTTGATGGTAAGTGGTACACAACCTGTGTCATTAGGCGCTATATCGGCGTCGGCAGTTACCTGGCTGAGTTCAAAGTCGAATTTTATCAGGGCATTGTTGCAGTTGGTGCTGTTGTTGGTCTGCGACCAGGCCCCCGGAGTGGTGGGGAAGTAGTCGTCGCCCCCGCAGCCAGCACATACTGATTGAAAAATCTTGCCCTTCCTGTCGAACCGGCTGGTGCCGCCATCCACGTGGTCGTCGGAAATAGGGCTGCCGAAGTAAGTGGCATACAGCATGGCAGAGGCGTCATCGTTGATAACCAGGAAATAGAAATCGTTATCGTCAGTCGTGGTCTGGTATGCATTGGTGCTTATGGGCAGGCCCAGTGTACCGCCGAATCCGTTTATACTGGGGCCACCCCATCCCGAAAGGTACACCTGATTGCAAATATCAACCAGGAAAGCCGTGGGTGAAATATCGGGTTTTGAAACCCCAGTACCAAACGCTGTTGACCATACAAGCGCCGATAAGTCGGGTTGCAGCTTGCTTATAAACTGTCCGCTGTTGGGTATGTTCCATGTGGCATTGTAAATAAAAGTCGTACCCCCTGCCTCTGTTTGTCCGAAAACAACATGGTTGCCCGTATTGTCGATGCCAATAAAAAAAGACTGGTCGTAGGATGTGGAGCCATAGTATGTCGAATTGATAATGCTGGTGCCGTCGGCGCTAATTTTAGTTATAAAGCCATCGGCTCCCCCACCCTGATAGGAGGTATAAAGCGAGCCTGGTGTCGTTACAAAGTCGGATGAATTGGTGCCTCCGGTAACACACACATTGTTATTTTCGTCGAGACATAAACCATAAGCGGCATCGGAGGCATTGCCACCCAGGTAAGAACTCCATGTTTGTGCAGAAAGGTTGGCATCCATTTTAAAAACAACGGCCTCCTGGCCGGCCCCGGGGGTTTGCTGAAAAGCAGCATTACTCACAGGAAAGTCGGGCGACGTGGTGGTAGTGCACACATACACATTATCATTAACATCGTTAATTATTTCACCGCGGGCGCCATCCGCATAGTTGTAATACAACGTTGAAGGATAGTTAATACCATCGTTCTGCGAGCCTCCCACATAAGTTGATGCCAGCAACTGGGTACCGTCGCTGCTAATTTTAGCTACAAAAATATCGGTACCCGAGAAGAAAGTGATGCCATCGTACGAAAACATGGCACCACCATTGTAAGACGGGTCGAAACAGCCGTTGCTTACAGGAAAATTGGCCGAGCCGGTTGTGCCGAAAACAAGCAGTTCGTTGTTATGGTTTACAATCATGCTATGGGGCAATTCGCTGCTGTTGCCGCCCAGATATGAAGCCCACAAGCGCTGGGTACCTGCCGAATCGTACTTGATAATTGCCACATCGCAGTCGCCCGAGCCAAAACTCATTTGAAAGGCGCCTGTAGATGCGGGATAGCCCGAGCCAAATGCAATGCCCCCCGAATAGGCATTGCCACTCTCATCGAAGGTAGCGGTAAAGCCCCAGTTGTCGGCAGTAGAACCTGAGTAGGAAGAAAAAACCAGCACAGGGTCAATAACCAGATCGCGGGAACCATCGAAACCCTGTGGAAAATCGAAACTAACATTATTGCCCGATAGCACAAAATTGCAGGGTACGTTTAGGGTGTCTTTTCCGTTTAGCTGAAATGCCACCGGTTTAAGCTCCCGTATTTCGTTCACGCTTGTTTTAATCAGCAACTGGCCGTTTTGAAGCGATAGATTGTCGGCCCCTTCATAGCGGAAGTTAACCGCATTGGCACTGGCTCCGGGATGCAGAATGATATCATATTTAAGCGCGTTGGTTGTGGCATACACGACCATATCGGTATGCGGATAGAGGTTTTTGTAGGTTACCTTTCTGTACGAAAATACTTTTGAAGCCCAATGCTTGGGATTATTGCCGATGTAATAGTTGAAATAGCCGGGATTTTTATTTCCTCCTTCTATAACCACATCTTTATTGCTGTTCACGAAATGCAATTTGTAGGCATGGCACCTGATAATGTCATCAACCTTTTTTTCAGCATTGTCTTCGAGGCGGTGGTTGTGTTTATGTGCATGAACTTTTTCGAGGTCCGTTGTGTTTTTAAACAAAAAGGTCAGGGCTTTATTTTCGACAAAAACAGCACCGCTGCCCAATTCGGCTTTATACTTAATTTTTTCGTCCCATTGATTTTTATTTTCGACAAATTCTATTTTTCCAAAATCAGAACCCATTTTTTGGGCTGAAGCTGGCCGTAAAAATACGGCATAGAAAATCACAAAAAGGATAATAGGAAATGTCTTCATAGATGTAATCTTATTTGGAAAGCGAAATTTATGCAAAAAAAATGAAATAGCAGGAAAATGTCAGAATTATTTATGTATTTACTGTTTGTGTTTTGGTTATAAAAACGCAGTTGCTATTTTAATTTTATGTTATTGCTTCACAGAGAAATATTTTTTCGGGGAGATTTTAAGAAGAAATGGTAGAATTTTACTGCAAACATTGAATCTTTTTCACTTATTTTATATTTTTGTGGGGAGAAATATGGAAAATAAACGATATCTATCCAGAATTTATAAGGTTATAATCCTTTTTGAATAAAATACTTGTTTGTATCTATAAACAAATCACTTATTATGAAACCATTAATTTTATTTTTTAGTTTATTGCTTACATCAGCACTGTCTGTATCCGTGTCGGCTCAGGAACCACCCTTAGCCCCGGACACCATTACCGGGTTGTTAAGAATTTGTCCCTCTTTAGAAAATACTACTTACACAGCCAGCCAGGTCAGTGGGGCAACAAGCTATAACTGGATTATCCCTGCAGGAACATCAGGGACAAGCACTACAGAAACCCTGGTATTGCATTTTGGCACAAACTTCAATGGCGGCTGGCTGAAGGTCAACGCCCAAAATCTGAATGGTATCGGCGCCAATGATTCTGTTTACCTTACAAAGGGCTACTTGCCATCAATGATAAATAATATCTGGGGGCCATCCGACATTTGCAAGGGCACTCAAAATGTGGGTTATCTCGCTGATAAATCATTAAATGCAACTTCTTACAGCTGGCTGTTACCTTCAGAATATACGGGAACTAGCACCACAAACACTATATCGCTCAATATTTCGCAAAATGCCACCTCCGGCATTATCAAGGTTTTCGGCGTTAATGAATGTGGAAACGGAGATACTACCGCCTTAAACATTAATATAAAAACAGAAATTACAGGTGTAAGCGCTATAACCGGTCTTTCTTCCTGTTCGCAATTTGGTACCGTCGAATTATCGTACCAGGCCGACCCGCTTGTAAAGACTTATGCATGGCATGTGCCTTTGGTGCTTACCGCCTTAAACGAAAATAATATCTGCAGAATTATACCCAATGCCAACAGCATTGTTGGACAGTCATACCCCATAACACTTACAGCAACCGACTGGTGCGGAAATACTTTTACCGCGACTCATAATTTAACCGTTACCGCCTTTATAAAAGAAGCGGCCACCATTGATAAAAGGTTTGAAAAAATAATCAACGGAACCGTTAACGACATTGAACTTTATAAGGGCAAATTGTATGTGTGCGGGCATATAACCAGGGGTAACGAAGACGGCAATTTATTCCGTTGGGACGGCATCAAATGGGAACGTATTTTACCTTTGGAGGGGAGCGAAAACATAAGGGATATGCAGGTTTATGACGGGAAACTATATATCTGCGGCGAAATATACGATGTTAACGGTATTGAAGATGCCGATTATATTGCCAGGTACGACGGTACTAACTGGGAAGCCATTGGAAACAGCAATTACAGGCCTAATGGCGAAGTAAGCAAAATGTTTTTAGAAAATGACGCCCTGATAATCAACGGCTTATTTAACAAGATAGGTAATGATACCCTTAAATATCACGCCCGATTCGATGGCTTTTTGTACCACCCCATCCTGGAGTCCTATCATTTTAATGTGCAGAATATCAAATTAATGACACCTACAAATAATGGCACCTATTTACTGGCCGGTGGTGTTGAATACAGCGCTGCAGGTGATTTCGACCCGCTGTTTACTAAAGACTTCAGCCTGGCCGAGGTTACGCCTTCTTCGGGATATAAGCTCGAAGAAAATAATTACGAATTTGTACCGGATACGACATGGTTTATTGGCAACATACCCTACAGTTATCCGGTATCGGGATACGACAGAATGGAAATTGAGAACGTTCCGGTTAACATAAAAAACATTACCATTGTGCCATTCGAAGTAAACAAATTTTTAGTTCATAATGGCGTTTATTATGCCGCCGGGAATTTCAGATGGGAATATTGGAATTTTTATGACATCATTCAAAACAGGGAATTAGTAAACGAAGGTC
>JAKIYU010000114.1 GCA_022708385.1 Bacteroidota bacterium
CCTTAAAGAACAACAACGCAATTGGATTGGCCGCTCCGAAGGCTGTACAATCGATTTTAAATTAAACCTGTCCGACATCTCTCTTAAAGTGTTTACTACACGCCCCGACACCATTTTCGGTGCCACATTTATGGTTATGGCACCCGAACACGAAGCTGCACTAAAAATTTGCCACCCCGATTATCTGAATGAAGTAACAGAATATATTAACAAAGCTAAAAACAAAACCGAGCGCGAACGCCTGGCCGAGGTAAAAAACATTTCTGGCGCCTTTACTGGAGCCTATGCCATTAATCCTTTCAACGGAAATCTCATGCCAGTCTGGATAGCCGATTATGTTTTGGCCGGATACGGAACCGGTGCTATTATGGCCGTACCTGCACACGACTCAAGGGACTACAGCTTTGCAAACTATTTCAAACTACCCATTATTGAAGTAGTTAGCGGTGGCGATATCACAAACGACGCTTACGAAGCTAAAGAAGGCACCATGATAAATTCAGGCTTTATTAATAACCTTCCGGTTAAAGAAGCCATGAGCACAGTTATTGACGAAGTGGAAAAAAGAAATATTGGCCAACGCAAAGTAAATTTCCGCCTCCGTGATGCTGTTTTCAGCCGCCAGAGATATTGGGGAGAGCCTTTCCCTGTTTTTTATAAAAACGACATACCTTATACCATCGAATTGGATAAACTCCCACTCGAATTACCCCTCATTGAAACCTTCCAACCTTCCCAAAATGGTGAACCGCCTTTAGCGCGTGCTAAAGAATGGCATACCGAACAAGGATACCCATACGAATTAAGCACCATGCCCGGATTTGCTGGATCAAGCGCTTATTATTATCGCTATATGGACCCGCACAACAGCACCGCACTGGCTTCCCCCGAAGCCATTAATTACTGGCAAAACGTTGACCTGTATATCGGTGGTGCCGAACATGCCACAGGACATCTTATTTACTCCCGTTTCTGGAACAAATTCCTTTTCGACCTTGGTGATGTCTGCATGGACGAACCCTTCAAAAAGCTTATTAACCAAGGCATGATACAGGGACGTTCAAACCTCGTATATAGAATAAAGGGCAGCAACACCTTTGTATCCTTCAACCTTAAAAATAACCACGACACAACACCCATTCATGTCGATGTAAACATCGTCCAAAACGACATTCTCGACATCGATGCTTTCAAAAAATGGCGCGATGAATACGCCACTGCAGACTTTATCCTCGAGGACAATAAATATGTATGCGGCGTGGAAATTGAAAAAATGTCAAAATCCTTATATAATGTTGTAAACCCCGATAACCTGATAGAAAAATATGGCGCCGACACATTGCGCCTTTATGAAATGTTTCTCGGTCCCCTTGAGCAATCTAAACCATGGGATACGAAAGGAATTGAAGGTGTTTTCAGGTTTATAAAAAAACTTTGGAGATTGTATCACGATAACAATAATACTCCATGCATTACCAATGAAACACCTTCACCAGCTGAACTCAAAATTCTCCATAAAACCATTAAACGCTTTAACGACGATATAGAACGCTTCTCTTTTAACACCAATGTCAGCACATTTATGATTTGCGTAAATGAACTTACTGACCTGAAATGCAACAAAAAAGAAATTCTTTCTCCGCTCACAATTCTCATATCCCCCTATATTCCTCATATTGCCGAAGAATTATGGCAGATTCTTGGTAATACCGAATCCGTTACAAAACAAAAATTACCCGAACTTAACCCTGAATACATTACTGAAGATACCGTTAATTATCCGGTTTCTTTCAATGGCAAAATGAGATTCAATGCCTGTTTCCCTTCGGATTTATCAATACAGGAAATCGAAACTGAAATAATTAAAAACTCTGAAACACAAAAATGGCTGTCAGGAAATAATCCTAAAAAAATTATTGTGGTTAAAGGGAAAATTATTAATATCGTATTTTGATTTTGGAATATTATTTGGTTTAAAGAATTATTCTAAAACAATACAGCCATGAAAAAAACAACATTAATCCTGCTTAGTATATTTATTTTAAGCAGAATTTCAGCACAGGACCTCAGAGTTCAAAAAAATGAAGCTTTTCAGAGAGGCGAAAAAATAGTATATAAAGTTTATTACGACTCTTTTCTTACAGGCCATGTAGTTGCCGGTGAAGCAAGCCTCGAAATTGAAAAAGAAGACCGTATAATTGCCAACAGAAGCACTATGCATGTCATTGGTCTTGGCAGAACCAAAGGTCTCTTCAATCTGTTTTTCAAGGTAGTTAACCGCTACGAAACTTACATCGACGAAAAAGCCATAGCCCCACTGCTTTTTATTAGACGTACTAATGAAGGGGGATACAAAAAAAGTCAGGATGTTACATTTAATCACTTTAAAAAAATTGCCGTAAGCAATACCGCTACTGTACCGGTCACTGATTATATTCAGGACATTATTTCTGCATTTTATTACGCCCGCACACTCGATATAAAACCTGATATTAAAATCGGCGAAGAATTTCCTATTGACTTCTTTCTCGACGATTCTGTTTATACAACCAAAATCATTTTCGATGGCAGAGAAAACATTAAAACCAACCTCGGCACATTCAAATGCCTTAAGTTTAAGCCTATGGTGCTTTCAGGAACTGTATTCAGCCAGCCTTATCCCATGACTCTTTGGATTTCAGACGACAAAAACAAAGTACCCGTTTTAGCAGAATCAGGTATTCTTGTTGGTTCTGTAAAATTGGAACTTATTAAATACAGTAACCTTAAAAATGAATTCACGGCTAAAATAAATTAATAGGCTATTTTCCTACTCCTTAAAAAAAGAAAACAGAAACCAGTTTTTGTTTTCTTTTTTTATTTCATAATTTTGCAATATTACTTAGAATAAGAGTAGCACATCGTAATATCAGTAAGCTCTATATTAAGCTGCTGTATTCCGTAATATTTGTTTATGACAACTTCAATAGTCTCCAGCCCTATAGAATTAATGTCCCCCGTGGGCTCTTTCGAATCCCTTATGGCTGCCATTCAAGGTGGTGCCAACGCTGTATATTTCGGCGTAGGAAATTTAAATATGCGTGCGCGATCTTCTCAGAATTTCACACTTGACGACATTGAAAATATTATTCAAATCTGCAATGAAAATAATGTTAAATCATATATTACTTTAAACACTGTAGTCTATGACAACGAAATTGAAGAAATAAAAACCATTATCAAAAAAGCTGCTGCCTGTAAAATCGACGCAATCATTGCATCTGATCAGGCCGTTATTAATTATGCCAACAAATCAAACATACCTGTTCACGCTTCAACCCAATGTAATGTTTCAAATATTGAAGCTGTAAAATATTATGCACAATTTTGCGATGTTATTGTTCTTGCAAGAGAACTATCATTAGAACAAGTTAAAAACATCTGTACACAAATAAAGGAACAGAACATATTAGGATATTCAGGCAAACCGCTTAAAATTGAAGTCTTTGCCCATGGGGCCTTGTGCATGTCAGTTTCAGGCAAATGTTACCTGAGCCTCGACAACATGAACTATTCGGCAAACAGAGGAGCCTGCCTGCAATTATGCAGGCGAAAATATGAAGTTACCGATGCTGAAGACGGGCATAAGTTGTTAATTGATGGTCCCTATATCATGTCGCCAAAAGACCTATGTACTATTGGCTTTATTGACAAAATAATACAAGCAGGTGTTTCAGTACTGAAAATTGAAGGACGCGGGCGCTCACCTGAATATGTCAAAACCGTTACTGCCACCTACAAAGAAGCCATTGAAGCTGTACTTAACAATACCTATTCAAAATCCGATGTATCAATATGGTTAGACAAATTGAAAAGTGTTTATAACAGAGGGTTCTGGGAAGGTTACTATCTGGGTAAAAAAACCGGTGAATGGACTCAAAAATATGGCTCTCAGGCCACTACAAAGAAAGAATACATAGCTAAAGTAACCAATTATTTTTCAAATTTAAAAGTAGCTGAAATTAAAGTAGAAACAGGGTTTATTTCTGTGGGCGACAACATTGTCATTTCCGGACCCACCACAGGCGTTATTGAAACAAAAGTATCTGAAATAAGAGTTGATCTCAAGCAGGTCGAAAAAGCCAATAAAGGGGTGTTCTGCTCTGTACCGGTAAACCAGCTGGTTAGGCGTAACGACAAATTATACAAAATAACTACCCTAAGCAATTAACTAATTTACTCCTTTCTGGCACTATTCAATCTTAATACTGTATCTGGCAGCAAATTTCTGTTGCGCTTCAAAAAATTTATCAAATGCCCTTCCAATTATTTTGTCATAATTATTTAACCTCTTTTCAAAAAGGGCATCATGATTAACCGAATCTGCTCCTAATGTATCTGAATTAGCCAATAACACCAGTAACTCTGGTAGCTCTTTTAAAGTGGTCTCCCTGTATGCATTCATCATTGCGACCCCCTCTTTCTGAAAAGTATCATCGCCATTAAAGCCCCCTATACTTTTCATTTCTTCTTCCGAAGCATCCAATTGTTTTTTAAAATTTTCAAACTGAACATTAAAATTAATGGTATCTGACGTGAGAAGGTAATATATCAGTCTTTCTTCAATATCCGCCACTTTCTTGTAACAAAGCACTATATCTTCATTATAAGATAAAGCCTCATCAATGCTACTTGAACAAGATATATTTAATGATATGAATATTATAAGTAATGCACCAAAATAACGATTCATAATAATTTAGTTTACTTTTGCAAGCGCTTCTTCCACAGCTTTAAATACCGGCTTATTCGAGATTTCCTGATTTACCGCCTTTAACATCCAATGTTGAGGCACAACAGAGCCATTCAGCAACATCCTGTATATTTCCTTAGCAAAAACAGCATTATTTGTTTTAATATAATCTTCAACCTGAAACTCAATAAGATGCCCGACAGGGTATGCTGACAAATACAATGGATAAGCTATCATGTGTGAATAAATACCAAGTATAGGTTCATCCTTTTTACCAAATACAGGTGCATAGTATTTATTCCAAATATCTTTTGTTATAACCAATACCTGATTTTTCAATTGCTCAGGAGTAGCATCAGGATTAGCATAAAGCCATTTCCATACGTTCATATCAACAAGCGACACACCCATAATCTCATACATGCTCCAGAAAATATCAAGTGTTTGAAGATACTTTTCGTTTTCATCCTTATTATTAATGCCCATTAACGACAAATCTCTTTTCTGAAACATAAAAGCCATAGCTTCGGTGAAAGCCGTATTAGGAACACCCTTCAACATATAATAATCAATATCATAAAGTGTTATTGTTTGCTCAACACAATGCCCAAGTTCGTGCATACCTATATTGTAGCCTTTATAATCCATGCCTCCTTTAGGAATTCTTGATCTTAAATGAGCTACATCACCCTTCATCTGCGCTCCCCATGCATGCCCTGCTCCTCTGGCCCCTTCAACAACAATGTGTTTTGATATATCCTGAGCTTTTTCTTTTTCAAAACCAAGTTTTACTAAAAAATTCGGTATATCCTTCTCATATGCTTTTACATCCGGATATTTTTTATTCAATGTTTTGCTTAGTTCCGATTCATTCTGGTTACTTCTCGATTTAAATCCGTCATACCAAATATCAAATGGCTCGAGGCTTCTGCCAAGTCTTTTGCTGATAAGCGCTCCCACTTTCTTTATCTGTTCCGAAGAAACAAGCTCCACAAATAACTTTTCGACAAATTCTTGCCGCATTTCCATATTCTTTTCAAAGGCCCTGTCAATATAAGTGGAATAATAAGGACAATACGGGTCAATTTCTTTAAGAACCTTGAACTGGTTCAACAAATGCTCATAACGTACATTGGGTTCAGGTGTGATACTAACATCCGCATCTCCTTTTTTTGCAGTATTCTTGTAGGGATTCCATACCAATTCTTCATTATTAATTACTTCTTTAGGTATCTCCTGTGTAATTATTCGTTTCATCACTTCATATATAAGCTTTTGCTTATTTAATCCATCTTCCCCTTTATTGTAGTTTGCTTTTAATTCATCTCTTAATCCCCAGTGAGAAATAAGTCTGAGGCTATCGGTAAATAATTGTTTTCCAGCATTATCCCTCAAATTATGCATTATTATATTATACTCCGAGATATAGGTATCAGCTTCTGTTTCTATCTGCGCTTCCTTAAGCAGTAATGAGGCTGGCGTTCTTGATGTAAATACATCAGCCATCCTGGCATAAGCCCATTCCTTTCGTGTCCAGTCTTTACCCTTAGCTTCCTTTTCTGCTAAAGAATAATGAGGAAAATTTAAAAGAACATGATGCGCAAGCTTATTGTTAAACATATCATCCATAAAGTGAGAAGAGGGATCATAACTGCCAAATAACATATCAACCGGTGTCAATTCTCCCAAATCCAGATGTAAAGTCCTCTTAAGCTCTATGTTGAGCATATTGAAACTGCCAAAGAGCATTTCAAAATAATGTGAGGTTTTATTGAAGAATACGTCCAGTTTTTCCTGATCAGCAATAAAGTTTTCCTTGCAAAATTTAATAAAATCATCTTCATTGCCATCTTCCGATTTCCAGAATTGTGCTACCTGGTTTACTCCCGTTTCTATTCTCAAACTGTTATCTTTTCCGTGTTGAGCAAAGAGCTCATCAATAGCTTTTTTAATTGTATTTTCGTTAATTGTTTTCATAGAATCTTTCTTATCATTTTCACATTTTTTTTGGTTACAGGCTGTTATCATAAAAACAACAACCAATAAAGAAATAAGTTTTTTCATGTTTATTAATAATTAATTGTTTAACAATGCTTTAACTGGCAATAATCCTGTGGGAGTACCCTCTTGTATAGCTTTCAAAACGGCTCCACCACCTGTAAAAATATAATATTTTGGGCTATCAAGAGCTGTTATATACAAACCTGGCAACAACCTTTTAAGTTCCTGCATAGTATCTCCACCCCCATATAGTTTAACCGCATTGATATTTTCATCAATAAGCTGGTCAAGAGCAATAGTACCTTCATTAAAGTAGGGGGTAAAACCCATAACAGCATTTACAAAAATTGTATGTGCTTTATGAAAAACTCTTAACACCTCATCTGTTTTAAACGATTCTTTTGCAATATCACAAATGTAATCCAGCATATCTCCTTTTTTACATTTTCGAATGTCAATTGCCTTATATTTCCCTCTTATCCTCCCATTTAGCGTTTTTGAGGAAACAACATAAGGCAGTTCAATTATTTTCTTTGAATATTTCTTTGAAAATTTCACAAATTCTTCGGCATGTTTTTTGTCCTCTTCGTCAATACCATTAATTTTATAGCCGTACTTCGCAGCAAGATAGGCATTGTAAATAACCCCACCAAGCACAAGATAATCAGCCTCTTTAAGCAATGCATACAAAGAATCTATTTTGGTATCGAATTTTGCACCGGCCACAACAGCAAGAAATGGGCGTTGAGGCTCATATATTCTGTTTAGGTTATTAATCTCTTTCTGCAACAAAAAGCCTGCATAGGAAGGCAAATACTTAGTAATACCCACTGTTGAAGCATGCGGTTGCCAGGAGCCAAAAGCATCGTTAACAAAAATATCAGCAAGCCCTGCCAGTTGATACGCAAACCTATCGGCCTCATCCGTTTTCGACTCTTCTCCGCTAAACCAACGTGTATTTGGCAAATATATGGCATCAATTTGCCCATCCTTTAATTCCCTTATTAAATGATTAATTGAAGTTTCTATACCAGAATATCCCTTATTTTCAGTAGGATGAAAATCTGGCACTTTTATATCAATATGCAATTTGTTCTTTAAATAATCAACAATAGGGAGAACAGAAGTTTCATCATTAATAATTATTTCTCCTGTTTTCTTATTTTTAGGCCTTCCTACATGTGTCATCAGAATTATTTTACCACCTTTTGCATTGATATAATACAACGTACCCAAAGTAGCATCTATTCTGTATGGA
>JAKIYU010000115.1 GCA_022708385.1 Bacteroidota bacterium
GACCTCTGATTTACGCAGCCTTCAGCGTTACAGGTTTATAGAAATTATGAAAATGCATTAAAGAATATAAATGCAACAGTCGTAGCCAAGGTATGTGAGCCAAACAATTCAAATAATTTCTTATGTGCAAATATTGCAAAAGGGAACCAGGAAACCTGGGTAAAAATTGATGCCGGAGATGGTATCCGGACAGATTATTACGTGACCATAGTTGAAAAGGAAATTATGGAACAGGTGATTCAAGCAAACGACATGCTGAAGGCCTTAAATACGGATGGATTTATTGCTTTGAACATACTTTTTGATGTAGGTAAATCAACAATTAAAAAGGAATCAGAGCCCATCATTGAGCAGATTTATTTGTTGTTGAAATCAAATCCCCAATTAATTATTTCTGTCGAAGGCCATACCGATAATACCGGCAATGTGGAATCAAATAAGAAACTATCCGAGGCGCGCGCAAAAACGGTCATGGATACACTAATTGCCAAAGGAATTGGCAAAGAAAGGTTATCATCCATTGGCTGGGGACAGGAAAAACCCGTTGCCGACAACAACACAGAAGAAGGTAAAGCAAAGAACCGGCGGGTTGTGATAGTGAAGAAATGATTCATGGTTTAAGCAGGCACACACAATAGCGTTCAAAAGTGGGGTCAGAATTTAATCACCCGATAAACCAAGCCCTAAGTGAGTTTTAATGACTGGTTTAGCAACTCGACATTGAAATTAATTCTGGCATTCAGGGCTTTAAAAACCTTTAAGATTGTTTCAAAACGTGCATCGGTCAGGCTGTTTTCCAATTTAGAAATCTGAGACTTTTTAACACCAACCAAAGCGCCAAGTTCTTCTTGTGTTAAATTCCTTTCTTTTCTTGCCTTTTTAATGGCCTCACCAATAAGGTCCAGGCGTAGTTCATTTTCAAATGCTTCACGTTTGGCACTCCCTCTTTCGCCAATATATTTATCGGTTACCTCGTCTAATGTGTATGTTTTAACTCCTTGCTTTTTCATAGCTTATTTTTTGAAATTAAACTTTTTACAAAGATACAAGTTTCTTTATTAGGAAACAAATATTTTTTTAAAAAAACTGCATCGCTACAAGGAAGCCCAACAGTATTACCCTGAAATTCCTAAAACTTTCAATTTTTGAATAGTTTTAGGAATTTTGTGTAACTTTGTCCTAAGAAATCGATTCCTGATAATTCGGGATGAGATTTAATGTGGTCTTAAAAAATTACACACAAATGAAAACAATTGCACGTAAACGTTACTTAGAAACACTTAGTGTTCTTAAAGACAAAAACCTGATTAAAGTTGCCACCG
Source organism: Bacteroidota bacterium (assembly GCA_022708385.1). GTDB lineage: Bacteria > Bacteroidota > Bacteroidia > Bacteroidales > PXBB01 > JAKIYU01. Next base: position 1,323 of record JAKIYU010000115.1, read on the forward strand.
GTGTCAGGCGTTGTGGAAAATCAACTTTAATGACACAATTTCAGGACTTGTTGCGTAAAGAAAATGCCAGAGTTCCCATTCTGGCAATCAATATGGATATGCCCGAATTTAGACTTTTAGCAGAAAAAAACCTGTCTGCCGGACAAGCAGGCTGGAAAGGGATTTACGATTACATCATCAGGCGTTTAAAAAAAAACGTAACCAATTATGTGTTTATTGACGAAGTGCAAAACGTTCCCGAATTTGAAAAAATGTTGGAAGGCTTGTACGTTCACCCAAACATAGATTTGTACGTTACAGGTTCAAACGCATTTTTATTATCAAGCGAATTGGCCACTTTGCTTACTGGCAGAGCTTATGAAATAAATGTATTGCCTTTTTCTTTTGCTGAATATTTAGAGTTTACAGGCAAAACCGCAAATCCTGTCCGTGCTTTTGCTGAATATGTGCGTACAGGTGGCTTCCCAGAAGCTGTGCGGCTTTCAGCAGACGGGAATCATTATGTAAATGAATATTTGCAAACGGTTTTCAAAAATATTTACAACAACGATATTTCCAAGCGTTTTACTATTAATGCCAAAGAATCATATCACGAAGTTGTAACCTTCTTAATTGATTCAATTGGCTCAAGAGTTTCGGCAGGAAACATTGCCAAAGTTTTAACGACAAACAAAAAGAAAATTGACAACAAAACAGTGTCAAAGTACTTAGATACTTTGGTTGAAGCTTATTTGTTTTACAAAGTAAACCGCTACGACATCAAAGGCAAACAACATTTGGCAACGCAGGAAAAATACTATTTGGTGGATTTAGGTTTTCGCAACGCATTACTTGGAAAAGAATTGGCAAGCGATGCAGGCCATTTACTTGAAAATATAGTTTATCTTGAGCTAAAACGCAGAAACAATCAGGTATGGATAGGAAAAATAAACAATTTTGAAGTTGATTTTGTTGTGCGCAACAACGAAGGTTTTACACAATACATACAAGTTGCTCAAACAGTACAAAACCCAACGACTTTGGAACGTGAAATAGCGCCATTTAACAGTATTGAAGACCACCACGAAAAACTTTTAATCACAATGGACTACGACACAGGTACCTATAACGGAATTAAAAAAATAAATGCCATTGATTGGCTTATAAAGAACGAAAAATAAGGTAAAGCCTTAGAATATTTTTCATGTTTTAAATTAGTGTAAATACTATAATGCAGGTTAAAATAATATTATAAATATGGCAAACGATTTCAACTACAACCAACGCATGGACATTAAATACGGCCATCAGACAGTAATCGACGTTAATGAAATGGTAAGGGAATGTGCCGATAAATGGTTTAATCAGACACTTACAAAAGTTAACGGAAGTGTTGTCAGAATTGGTATTATCGAAGGGGAGTACCACTGGCACAAACACGAGGAAGATGATGAATTTTTCTTTGTACTCAGCGGACAACTTTTTATTGATTTGGAAGGGCACACTATGGTATTGAATCCCCATGAGGGGGCCACTATTTCAAAAGGTGTTTTGCACCGGACAAGAGCACCCCAAAAAACGGTGATGCTTATGGTCGAAACCGACACTATTGACCCGATTGGAAAATTGAAGTAAAAATCTTTTGCACTATTTATACCGGGATTAGAAAAATAACTGTCCTAAAAACAATTGAGTACCTGATTTCAAATCCCTTTAAACCATCCCTACAGTATTTTTTTCGTTTTCCTTGATATTCCCCCAAATATTGTATTTTTATCAAAAAATTTAATAAGCCGTTATGATTATCATCGGAATTACCGGAACGCTGGGTGCAGGCAAGGGCACCATAGTCGAATACCTGACAGGGCAGATGCAGTTCAGGCATTACTCTGTAAGGGGTTACCTTATTGTGGAAATCAAAAAACGGGGCATGGAAGTAAACCGCGACTCTATGGTAAGCGTGGCCAACGAGCTCAGGCAGAAGCACAACCCCGCCTTCATCATTGAGGAACTCTATCGTGAAGCGGTACGCTGCAACGAAAATGCCATCATCGAAAGCATACGCACCCCCGGTGAAATTGACATGCTACGCACACAAAAGAATTTTTACCTGCTGGCCGTCGATGCCGACCCCGAAGTTCGCTACAAACGCATCACCGAAAGAAAATCCGAAACCGACCACATCTCGTTCGAGACCTTTATCGAAAACGAAAAACGCGAAATGAGCAGCACTGACCCCAACAAGCAGAACCTCTCCGAATGCATTCGTCGCGCCGACTTTGTGGTAAACAACAATGGCTCCATGGAAGAACTCTACAGGCAGGTAGCCCAAATTTTCAATACCATCCGTGCCCAAATTAAATCCTGATGTACAAAAAACTTATTTCCCTATTGCTTTTATGCCTTACAGGGCATGCTGTGTTTACCCAGGTTCCCTATACCGGTAATGCAAAAAATGACACCTGCCCCGCTTTTATTAAACCCCTGAGCCCCCTCGATTCACTGAGGTTGATGCAGGTGCCCGAACTCCAGGTGCCGCCGCTCTACAAATCGGTAAACGCACCGGTGCTGCCGGCCTCTGTCGATAACTCTACAAAATCCCATTTTAGGCCCATTACTTCGCAAAGCGGTTACGAATGCGGGCAAACAGCCGGTATCGCTTTTGTGTTTACCTACGAAATAAACCGCCTGAGGAATTTCGCTTCCAACAGCCCTGCCCATCAGTATGCCACGCATTTTTCGTGGAATTTTCTCAACGACGCCTATAATTACAAAGGGGTAAGTTTTTTTGATACATGGGAAATAACCAGGCTGTGCGGCAACCCCAATGTCCTGGAATACGGGGGAACCCTTGATTACGGTGGCGAAAAGCGCTGGATGAGCGGCTACACTGAATATTACAGCAGTATGAAAAACAGGATTTCGGGAGTTTATGGCATACGCTGCGACTCTCCTGAAGGTCTCGACATACTTAAATACTGGTTTTTCGACCACCTCGAAGGCTCAAACACAGGCGGCATAGGCTGCCTGTATGCACAGTATTGCTCCCCCGATGCCACCTTGCCCGCAGGCACTCCCGAAGCCGGCAAAGCCCTTATTTCCTTTTGGGGCCCCAGCCCGTCGCACGCCTGGACTATCTGCGGATACAACGACTCCATAAGGTACGACTACAACAACGATGGCCAGTACACCAACGATGTAGATATCAACGGTGACGGCATTGTGGATATGAAAGACTGGGAAATCGGTGGCCTCAAACTCTGCAATAACCTCGTGGGTCCCAGCTGGGGTAACAGTGGCTTTGCCTATATGATGTACAAATCGCTGGCCGACAATATAGGTAGCAACGGCATTTGGAACCATACCCTCTATGTGGTCAAAGCAAAGGAAACACAGGAACCCCAGGCAACGTTTAAAGTTACTCTCAAACACGATAAGAGAAACCAGATTAAGGTTATTGCCGGTGTCAGCACCCAGACCAATGCAACCAAACCCGATGTCAGGCTGGAGTATCCCATCTTTAATTTTCATGGGGATGCCCTTTACATGCAGGGAGGCCAGACCGAAGCCGACAAGACCATTGAGTTCGGCCTCGATGTCACACCGTTGCTCAGCGGGATTAACAGCGGGCAGCAGGCCACGTTTTTCCTCGAAGTCATTGAGAAAGACACGGGTACTGTGGGCACCGGTACAGGCTTCATTAACAGCTTCAGCCTGGTGGATTATACCACGGGATTTCCGCAGCAGACCAATTACCCCGTTACCAATGTGTTCATTACCAATAATGATACAACCTGCCTCGGCATAAGCCATACGTTCAACTTCAGCAAGGTGAACATACCGGCCGATAGTATGAATGCCCTGGTATATAACCCTTACAGTCACCAGCTTAATGCTACAGCAGGCTCCCCGCCTTATAAGTGGGACTTCTGCCTCGATTATGCCGAAAGTGTTACAAATGAACCATTCCCTGCGGTTACTGCCCAGCAGTTGAACACATCCTCCTTGGGCTATGCGGCCAAAGACCTGAGTTTCAGCTTCCCGTTCTATGGCAGGACCTATAACAAAATATTCATTTACCCCAATGGATTCATCAAATTCGACAATGCCCTTTACACCTTTCCTTATCTCATAGATAGCGACCTCCTCTTCCGCAGTCACCGCATCATTGCGCCCTTTTTGGCCATACTGACTTACGGGGCAGGTTTGGGCATCTGGTGCGAGGAGGGGCCCGGCGCTATGACAGTGCGCTGGAAAGCCCGCATCAGCGGACAGGTTACCTCCAATGTGAATGTGGCGGTGAAGCTTTATGAAAGCGGGAAAATTGAATTTTATTACGGGGCTGTCAACATGACGGGAAACTGGCTTTCGGCTCTGTCGGGTGGAGACCAGGTAACATTGATGTACACCCAGCTGTCCAATGCCTTTACCACCAACACCACCGATCGAAAAATTACACTGCTGCCGCCCGATTATCCCGCTGGGATGGCGCTCAGCGAATCCGGCCTGTTCACAGCACTTCCCGTGCGGTACCACAATACCACCATTAAAGTTAAGGTTACCGATAACAACAACATCACGGCGGTACGCAGTATTCCCTTCAAAACATCCGGTTTGCTGATTAATTACAGTCCCATAGCCGGAAACGATACCTTGATAAACCCCGGCGATACCGCAAAACTTTCTGTAAAAGTCAGAAATATAAGCGCCACAACATTCTCTACTGCCGGCCTGCTGCTGCAGTCACAGGATACGCTTATACAGATAACTGATTCAACAGGCAGTTTTACAAACCTGAATGCCGGCGACAGCATTGTGCTGCAGGATGTCTTTGCTTTTACAGTTTCTAACCAGATACACGACGGCCATTTTATTGACATGACCATACATGTAATGACACCACAGGATACATTCAGCAGGGATATTTCCTTAAGGGCCAATTCGTATGAAATTACTACGGGTAATGTCATTTTCTCCGACGGCAACAACAACATCCTTGAACCCGGTGAAACAGCCGCGATGATTCTCGAAATAAAAAACACCGGCGGAGCCGCCGCAAGCAACCTCAACCTGACGCTGACCACGGCAGATCCGTACATCACACTCAACCCTTCCACGGCTTATATAGATACCTTGTTGCCCGGTACTTCGAAAAATGCCTTTTTTATCATCACCACATCACCAGCTATTCCATCGTATTACATTGTTGTGCTTAATCTGGCGATTACAGGTAGTAACAACTTTTCATACAATACCAGCGTTTTTATCGAAATTGGCAGTACTATGGAGGATTTTGAAACCGCAGATTTTACTAAATATCCCTGGAGTCACGGAGGTAATCAGCATTGGCTTATCACGGACAGTGTGGTCTATCAGGGCAATGAAGCCGCGCGCTCGGGCTATATTACTCACAGCCAGACTTCTTACCTGAGCATTAACCAGTACATACTGAGCGATGGCTATGTGCGGTTTTTTAAAAAGGTGTCGTGCGAAAGAGATAACAATAACCACAACTACGATTACCTTGCCTTTTATATTGACGGGGCTGAAAAAGCACGCTGGGACGGCGATATTGACTGGAGTCAGGAGAGCTTTCCTGTAACCTCCGGCAACCATACTTTCAAATGGACTTATGTGAAGGACTACAGCGTCAATTATGGCTTGGATGCGGCCTGGCTCGATAATATTTCCTTCCCGCTCTGCGGCGACCCCAACCCGGAGCTGACAGTGATTCCTTCAAGCATTTCGCGCACTGTTTTTATAAACAGTACCGATTCGGCCGATCTCTTTCTTCATAATGCCGGAAACGGGCTTATTATTTATTCAAATACCCTACAGATGCAAGGCACCGGCAATACCTGGCTCAGTTGCGGCAATCCTGCAGGGGCCATCAATGCCGGCCTCACTCAAAATGCAAAACTATTCTTTAATACACAGGGCCTCTCCGAGGGCAATTATTTTGCAGATGTAAAAATATCGTACAACATTGGATTTGATACCATTGTGCCCGTGCAGTTGTATGTGGTTGATAACACAGATGTTGGTGAGTGGACCGGTGGAGGTGTTGCTTTTAGTTGTGCCCCTAACCCCGTGCAGGATATGGTTTATATGAGTCTTACTACCCCTAACAATGTCCCCGCCACCATAGTTGTCTATAATATGCAGGGACAGGCGGTTAGGCATTTGCTTAATGACAGGATGCTGCCACAGGGCACCCATTGCCTGAACTGGGACCTGACTAACGGTAAAGGGCTGAAACTACCGCCCGGTGTTTACCTCTGCCGCCTGACATGCGGCGATACCGTTATCTGCCGTAAAATAATAATTGCCGGATAAATGGTTTTCAGCAGCAGCCTTTTTTTACTCTACTTTCTGCCCTTTTTCCTGGTGTTGTACTATATCAGCCCGCATAAGGTGCGCAACCTGTTAATTGTACTGGCCAGCATACTGTTTTATGCCTGGGGTGGCCCGAAATATATTTTCATTATTTTCTTCAGCATTGTACTCGATTTTTTCATGGCCCGCATTATTCACAGGACAGAAGGCAGGCGGCGAAAATTTATGCTGGCTGTGGCGGTGGGTATC
>JAKIYU010000116.1 GCA_022708385.1 Bacteroidota bacterium
GAAGATATTGCCCCTGTCATTAAAAATAATGTAGGTAATATTCTTTTGCAATTACAAGCCCGCTACGGTGTGTACGCCTGTACCGGAAATCATGAGTACATTGGCAGCGCCTGCAAGGCTAAACAATATCTGAAAGAACATAATGTAAATGTCATCGAAGATACTGTTCTGCTTATTGATAGCAGTTTCTACATTGCCGGTAGGGAAGATATAGCTATGAAACAATTCATTAAAAAACAACGCAAAAGCCTTAAGCAATTATTGTCAGGAGTTGATTTTTCATTTCCAGTAATTCTCCTCGACCACCAGCCTTTCCGACTTAGCGAGGTAGCTGAAGCGGGCGTTGACCTGCAGTTGTCAGGCCACACACACCACGGGCAGATATGGCCGTTTAATTATATCACTAAGGCTATTTATGAAGTAAGCGCAGGGTACCTGCTTAAAGGCAACACCCATATTTACGTGTCATCTGGTATTGGCGGTTGGGGGCCGCCCATTCGTACCAACAGCAAACCGGAAATCGTAAATATTTCCCTTAAATTTGTCAATCATTAACTCATTAAAATTGAAGTATTTTAATAAATGTTAGTAAATATTTAATCATTTTACAATATTATACTTTAATTTAGGCACCTGAAAAAAATATGAAAAATGAACGTAAATCTAAACGAAATTGCAAGCCAGGTCAGACGAGATGCTTTGCGCATGATACATGCTGTTAATTCAGGCCACCCCGGCGGCTCCCTGGGATGTGCCGACCTGCTCGTAGCCCTCTATTTTAAAGTGATGAAACACAATGTGAATTTCAATATGGACGGCAATGGCGAAGACCTTTTCTTCCTGTCAAATGGCCATATTGCGCCTGCCTGGTACAGTGTTCTTGCACGTTATGGCTATTTTGACGTGAAAGAACTTAGTACACTCAGAAAATTAAACTCTCGCTTGCAAGGGCATCCCGCCACCGAAAAGAAACTGCCCGGTATCAGGATGGCTTCCGGCTCACTTGGTCAGGGTATCTCTGTGGCTATCGGCGCTGCCACAGCTAAAAAACTTAACAACGACCCACAACTGATTTTCTGCCTCACCGGTGATGGTGAACTGCAGGAAGGACAGATTTGGGAAGCCGCTATGTTCGCCGCTGCAAAAAAAGTGGACAACCTTATCGTAATAATTGATTATAACGGCAAACAGATTGATGGACCCGTGGATGAAGTCCTCTCCCTAGGTGACTTAACCGCCAAATGGCATGCCTTCGGTTGGGATGTCCTCAATATGAATGGCAACAATATGGATGATGTCCTCAATACACTCGATGCTGCGATTGCTCATACTAAAAAAAATAAACCGGTCGTTATTATAATGAAAACTGAAATGGGCTTTGGCGTTGATTTTATGATGGGTACCCACAAATGGCACGGCGTTGCCCCTAACGATGAACAGTTGGCATCTGCCCTCAATCAGTTACCCGAAACACTTGGTGATTATTAAAACTTATATTTTGAAACTATTTTTACGCCATATAATTCTCTGCTTTTTAATAGGCTTTTCCTTTTATAGTAATGCACAGCGGCCTGTTGAAAACGATAAACCCGAGCCTTTGACAAGAATACTTTTTCTTTTCGATGCTTCTCAAAGTATGTATGCCCGCTGGCAAAGCGATATGCGTATAAACATTGCACAAAAACTTCTTATTAACTTGCTCGATAGCCTGAAACACGTTGAAAATATCGAGCTGGCGCTCAGGGTTTATGGACATCAGAAAAAATTTCCTCCTCAGGATTGCGACGATACCAGACTGGAAGTCCCCTTCAGCAAAGGTAATGTCGAACGCATTAAAAATAAGCTCAAAGCTCTTGTGCCACGAGGCACCACACCCATTGCCATGTCCCTTGAAGCCGCTGCCAAAGATTTCACACCCTGCGATAATTGCCGTAACATAATCATTCTTATTACCGATGGCATTGAAGAATGCAGCGGTGACCCATGCGCCGTTTCCCGTGCCTTGCAGAAACAAGGCATCGTGCTCAGACCATTTGTTATTGGCATTGGACGCGATTTTTCTGCCGACTTTGAATGTGTTGGCGATTACTACGATGCTTCCAGCGAACAACAATTTGTCGATGCCCTTCGCGCAGTTATATCTCAGGCGCTTAACTCAACCACTCTTCAGGTCAACCTGCTTGATATTTACGGAAACCCATCCGAAACCAATATCAATATGACTTTTTACGACAACTTTTCCGGACAGGTTAAATACAACTTTATTCATACCATGAATGCGAGAGGTGTACCCGATACCATGGTGGTTGACCACCTTTCTTTATACGATATAGTTGTTCACTCTATCCCTGCTGTACGCAAAGATAGTGTCAGACTTATTGCAGGAAAACATAACACCGTAGCGATTGATGTGCCTCAGGGCTATCTTACACTCAAAGCCTCAGGTATGCCTTCCTATAAAGAACTTAAAGCGATTGTTAGAAAAAAAGGCACTATGGAAACACTTTATGTGCAAACGTTTAATGAAATTCAAAAATACCTTGTAGGCAAATACGACCTCGAAATTTTATGCTTGCCTCGTATGTATATTAATGATGTAGAGATTTCACAAAACACCACCACTACGGTCGAAATTCCTCAACCCGGCGTTGTTGTTATCCAGCGCCCTGCAGCTGGTTATGGCAGCCTTTATATTGAAGAAAAAAATAAACTCACTTTGGTTCTCAACCTCTCCGAAAATATCACACAGGAATCTATTATTCTCCAACCCGGCAAATACAGGGTGGTATTCCGTACCAAATTTTCATCCCGCACTTTTAATACTGTCGAAAAATCGTTTATTATCGAGTCCGGTAAAAGCCAGACTATAAAATTATTTATGTAAATTATTACAATGAAGACATACGAAATACTTTCAAAAAAAGACACCCGCTCAGGTTTTGGTGAAGGCCTGTACGAAGCAGCTGTAAAAAATAAAAATGTGGTTGCCTTGTGTGCAGACCTAATTGGTTCATTAAAGATGAATGCATTTGTCAAAGAATTTCCTGATAGGTTCATTCAAACGGGCATTGCCGAAGCTAACATGATAGGTATTGCCGCCGGCTTAACTATTGGCGGAAAAATACCTTTCGCAGGAACTTTTGCCAATTTTGCAACAGGCAGGGTTTATGACCAGATCAGACAATCGGTGGCTTATGCCGGAAAAAATGTAAAGATTTGCGCCTCTCATGCCGGCCTTACCCTTGGTGAAGATGGCGCCACACACCAGATACTCGAAGATATTGGACTCATGAAAATGCTGCCCAATATGTATGTCATTAATACTTGCGATTTTAACCAAACAAAAGCAGCAACTTTGGCCATTGCCGATTATGTCGGCCCCGTTTATCTGAGGTTTGGAAGACCGGTAGTACCTAATTTTATTCCCGAAAATATGCCCTTCGAAATCGGGAAAGGCATCGTCCTTAACGAAGGCCGCGATGTAAGTATATTTGCCACAGGCCACCTCGTATGGAAGGCCATCGAAGCAGGACATATTCTTGCTACTCAAGGCATCGATGCCGAGATTATTAATTTGCATACCATTAAACCTTTGGACGAAAAACGTGTCTTATCCTCTGTAAGCAAAACCTCTTGTGCTGTGATTGCTGAAGAACATCAGCTTTTCGGTGGCCTGGGCGAAAGCATCGCCTCATTGTGTGCAGCATCACGTCCCGTTCCTATGGAGTTTGTTGCTGTAAGGGACGTCTTCGGACAAAGTGGTACACCGGAAGAACTGATGGTGAAATACAGACTCGACACACCAGACATTGTAAGTGCCGCTCTGAAAGTCATTACCCGGAAACAATAAGCAAAAGGCTTAATGCTTGCAGCATTAAGATTAAACCTCAATGACCACCCTTTCGGATAACGAATTGCTCGATATGTACGCTGCCAAGGCCACAAAGACTGAAGCTTTTAAGCTATTGGTGCTGAAATATCAACGGCCTGTTTACTGGCATATCAGGCACATGGTTATCCGGCACGAAGATGCTGACGACATTACACAGGAAACCTTTATTAAAATTTGGCGACACCTCGATAGCTTTAAAAGAGCTTCTAAACTCTACACCTGGATTTATAAAATTGCTTTAAATGAAGTGGTTACGTTCCTGAAAAGAAAAAACAGATATACCTTCCTTTCTTTCAACGACTGGGAAAAACATTTGTCCGAAACCCTTGCCGACGACAACTTCTTCAGCGGTGATGCCGCACAGCTTAAATTGCATAAAGCCATCCTGACTCTGCCCCGCAAGCAAAGGATTATTTTTAATATGAAATATTTCGACAACCTGAGTTATGAAGATATTTCAGACGTTTTGAAAACATCGGTTGGCGCACTGAAAGCCTCATACCATCATGCCGTAAAAAAAATTGAAAAAAATATCGGTGCATTTTAAACCTTTGCATATCCTGGCTATTCTAACATTATAGAAACTTGATTTCCCTCATGGAACTTGATTCTGAATTTTTCTAAATAAAAATATTTATGATGAACGAACCCTTTAAAACACCCAAAGGTTATTTTGAAAACCTCCCTGATGAGATTCAGAGCCGGTGTTTAACTAAAACCGAAAACCCTAAACGCACTGTATATATGAGATTGGCTTCCTGGGCGGCTATTTTGATACCGGTGCTGGTTATGCTTTTTGTATTTATAAACCGCTATACGACCCCTGATATATGCCCTGATAAGTATGGCTGCAGCCTTTTGGATGACATTACTCTTATGGCAGAAACGCAGGGTATCGATGAAGATGATATTGTAGAATTTATTGTAGGCACCGGCACAGTATATGGTTCATTAAACACGGAAAGTCAGGAAGAAATTGCAGATTATTTAAATAGCGAAACAGATAATTATCACGATATTTCAGAATTAATGAATTATTAACTTAAAAATTAAAACCATGAAAACAAAATTTTTAACGTCTGTTATGCTCATATCTTTAATCAGTATAATGACAGTTATGGCACAGGAAAGGGAAAAACCCCTGCAGCAAAAGAAAAAGCAACTCGAAATTCAGAAAATAGGGTATTTCACTGAGCACATGTCTCTTACTGCCGAAGAAGCCCAGGCTTTTTGGCCCGTTTACAACGATTTTCAGAAAAAAAGGGAAGAACTGGCAGCAGAATTTAGGAAATTAAAAAAATCTCCTGCCACGGAGCTTGACAATCTTTCCGAAAAAGAGCTTAATGCGCTCGCCGATAGCGAAATTGAACATGCAAAAAAAATGCTCGAACTGAGGGTGCAGTTACACGAAAATGTCAAAAAAGTATTACCTTTAAAAAAAGTTATTCTTTTATATGAAGCTGAAAAGGATTTTAAAAAACACCTGCTCAAAGATCTCAAAGTAGAGCAGAATAAAGCAAGGGGAAAACACCAGCAACAGCAAAAACAACAATAAATGTGGTCATCGTATTTAACAGGATTTAAAACTTTTCTTAAGATTGAAAAATCTCTTTCTCCCCATTCCGTCGAAGCCTATTTGAATGACATAAAAAAACTGACCGCATGGCTTGAAATAACCAACAGAAATTGTAGCCCCGGCGAGCTTCTCCTCAAGGATTTTCAGGATTTTTTGAAATGGATAAACGAGTTGGGGCTTAGTCCTAATTCACAGGCACGATTAATCTCCGGCATAAAAGCATTTTATCATTATCTGCTCCTCGAAAATGTGATAACCACTGACCCAACCGAGCTGCTTGAAGGGCCTAAAACAGGTCGCAAACTTCCCGATGTGCTGGATGTAAATGAAATAAATAAACTTATTAGTGCTATAGATTTGAGCAAACCCGAAGGTGAACGAAACAAAGCCATTCTCGAAACACTTTATAGTTGTGGCTTGAGGGTGTCGGAGTTGGTAAACCTTAAAATTTCAAATATATATTTTGATGAAGGATTTGTAAGAATTACCGGCAAAGGCAACAAGGAACGCCTCGTTCCCATTGGAAGCATAGCGCTGAAGCTCATCATAAGCTATCTCGAAAATATCAGGGTACATGTGCCCGTAAAGAAAACTTGCACGGACATTGTTTTCCTGAACAGAAGGGGTGATAAGCTTACAAGAGTGATGATATTCACCATAATTAAAAACCTGGCTGCATCCATAGGCCTGAAAAAGAAAATCAGCCCTCATACTTTCCGCCATTCTTTTGCCACCCACCTTATTGAAGGCGGTGCCGACCTGAGAGCAGTGCAGGAAATGCTGGGCCACGAATCCATCACAACAACCGAAATTTATACCCACCTCGACAGGGAATATCTTCGCAGTACTATCTTGCAATACCATCCGCGAAATTAAATGGCTGCTCTTGCCCGGAATTATTTTATCACATATTTTTTGTTGCTTACGCTGACGCTAGGCGGCAGGTTATTTTTTTCAAAATAATCATAGCCTTCTTTCAGGTTTTGCCAGAAGGCGAAGTATTCTGAGTCCTTGTGCTTTTGCATTTTGCTTTCCGTCATTCGGAAGGGAAAAATATGCAGGCTGATTTGGGTTTGTCCTTTTTCAAACGCTTTCTGAACGATGCTGTAAATCTCTTCTATTCGCTCGTCAGTCATAGCATAACATCCGATAGAAACACAACTGCCATGCACCATCAATGCACTGCCTGTATAACCGTTTGCCCTGTCAAACTCATTGGGATAACCGGTGTCGAATGACAAATGGAATGTGCTGTAAGGATTCAGATGCTTGGGCTTTACAGTATAGAAGCCCTCGGGACTTTTACAATCGCCTTGTTTTTTCTTGGGCCCTAATCCTCCGGAAAAATAGCAGATGGTGTACTTCTTAAACAATTCATAGGTGTTATTATTTTTTACCCAAATCTCCAACTCTTCATCTTCCTTGAAAATTCTTATAAAAACAGGGTTTCCAAAGGCAAGCCCTTTTTCAGCGAATGCTTTTTCGAGAAGAGGATATTGTGTTTTAACAACCTTTTTCGAAAGCGTACTTTCCTTTATCTGTGAATATAACATGGCAGGCAATAATAGCAATAAAGTTAATGAATATTTCATCTCAAAAGAGTTTATGTTTTTTATTAAACTTTAAAATTAGGTATAAATATTATTAATGAGTTTGGTGGAAAATATAAAAGCCTCTGCAGAGATTTCTACAGAGGCATACGTTTTTAAAGTAACGAAGTTTGCCGCATACCACTTATATATCTGTCGAGCTCGGAAATGCTGCTTGAAAAGGTAAATGCATTGTTTACAAGATAATAGTTGTTTTTGTCATAAACACCCGGATACGCTAGCTTGGCAAAATCTACTTTTGTTGATTCGAAGGTAAAGAGTTCCATGATTTCATAAACTTGGAATGAGGTCAGGATGTTTGATGTAGCTGCCTGCCTGGCGAGTTCCAGTTTTGAGCTTTCGAACGAGAGGCGACCTATGGAGCTTTTTAATAGGGAAAAATCGTAGTCGCTCATATAGGGTGGAATGTAAACGGGAGGTGCTGCGGGAGGGTAGTTGTTGTGCAGGCTGTATTCCTCTTCAATCACATACCTGCCCAAGTGGTCTATCATTGCATAAATTTCACGGCCCGAACGTATGTGAATCATTCCTTCATATATGATTTTTGGCATACCGATAACAACCCCGTGTGGCGTTATTCTGTGCTTCTCGACCCGCAAATAATGTTTGCCAGGTGAAACGTTCTGAAAAGAAATAGAGCCGGTTATCTGAGTAAAAACTTCTTCATCAAAAACAAGCGAGAATGTGGAATTGTCAAACAGCCTTAAGGTTAATTCGCTGGCCCTGGCTGTCCTTGCACTGAACAGCATTAAAGCTGATAAACAGGCGGTT
>JAKIYU010000117.1 GCA_022708385.1 Bacteroidota bacterium
AGATTTTACCTATGTTGACGATGTGGTAAATGCCATTATTCTCATTACAAAGAAAATGGCTGTTACAGATTTAACAGGTATACCTAAATACAACATTTTCAATGTAGGCAACAGCAAGCCTGTTAATCTGGAAAAATACCTGCGCTCTTTAGAAATTTTACTGGGTAAAAAAGCACATATTGTCAACAAACCTAAACCCGAAGGCGATGTTACAGCCACCTATGCCTGTGTGGATAAACTCTTCGGCTTTATTGGATTTAAGCCTGACACCCCCATTGAAGAAGGTGTACAAAAAATGGTGGACTGAAACACTGATGGCATCTGAAAACACTTTTGTTTTTGTGGTTTGTGGCGATGATGAGCACATCGACACCTTAAATTTTTCCATACGATACCTGAAACATTTTTCCAAAAAACGCATTGTTGTTATTACCGACCTCAACCGCAACAAAAAAGCTATTGAACACGACCAGATTGTAAATGTTAAGACACCCGAACACCTAAACCACCACCAGGCGAGTATCTATCTGAAAACCAGCCTGCACAGGTATCTCGACACAGCGGGAACCTGCTGTTATATTGACACTGATGTTATTGCCGTTAGCAAGGATGTGGATACCATTTTTGATTTGTATGTGCCTCCCGTCACATTTGCTTCGGACCATTGCGCTTTAAGAGAATTCAGCCCCTATGCTGTAAACTGCGATTGCAACGAAAACAAACGAAATAAATACCGTCAGCTTGATGCACTGCAGGACAAGCACAATCCCAATACCTCTATCAAAGACCCCTTCCTGCAGGATAAGGCCAAGCAGCTCATCAAGACATTTTACTTGCAGAAAAGAAAACCTTTTCGCTATGGCCTTTTAATGGCGCGTTATTTTCTTTCGCCGAGGTATTTTAGTTTAGATGATGAATTCTATTACGACAAACGAAAAGAGATATGGCATTTCGCCGATGGCCGTCCTGTATTGTACAGCATTTCGGGATATTACAGAAAAATTGAAAAAGAAAGTTTTTTCAGGTGGCACAAAAGCCGGCAGATATGGCTTGACGACACAGGAGAAAATGCGTACATTGCCTATTGCAACCACCTGACTGAAGAGATTCAAAAAAAATTCGGTATAATAGTTTCCGACAAAGACTGGCAACACTGGAACGGCGGGGTCTTTCTGTTTAATAAAGAATCCCACGCTTTTCTCGATGCCTGGCACGATAAAACGATGCAGATATTTGAAACACCTGCATGGAAAACCCGCGACCAGGGTACGCTGGTGGCCACAGCCTGGGAGTTCGGACTGCAGAACCACAAACGGTTGCCCCAGGCCTATAATTTTATTGCCGATTATTACAAGCAAAATATTACTTTTGACAGAGATAAAGGCTTTTCTACCGACAAATTTAAAACACTGATAAAGCCTTTCTTTATTCATGTTTATCACGAGTTTGGCCGCAGCGACTGGGATGTGTGGCAGGCCATTGAGGCGTTGCTGGAGAAAAGTGTGAAGTGTGAAGTGTGAAGTTCGAAGTTTAGAGTTCGGAGTTCAGAGTTTCCGAACTCTTAATTCTTAACTTCTTTAGCCTTAGCCTCAGCCTCTAAGAATAACGATTATCGAATGCTGATTTCAGAAGTAATGGAAGGGGGAATTCTAATCAGAAATCAAAAATCGGTGTTCTCTATTCGACATTTCTTATCTTTGTGGCATTATGCGGGATGTGTAAGGAAATATTTCTTAAATTTGATTTCCCATAACAATGCTCATGAATGCCCTTTGCACGATAACCACAAAAGATTACATGGCCCAAACGCTGGCACTGAGGGATTCGTGTTTTGAACACGGTAATAGCATTGCCTTTTGTATTTTGGTTATTGACAGCGATGAAACAATAACGCCCGACAAAGCTGGGACATACTTTTTTAAGCTCTCCGACATGACTTCCGAGCCACTGGCGCGACACATTATTAAGAAATACAGACGCAACAGGGATACGCTGCGGTGGTGCCTCAAGCCCGTTTTTCTGAAACATCTGCTCGTGCAAGAAAAGTACAACAAGGTGATTTATGCCGACAACGATATTTATTTTTTCGCCGATTTTTCATTTCTTTTTGCAGAAATAAATCCCGGAGGCCTGTTGCTTTGTCCACACTGGAGATGCACTTCTCCCCTGGTCGATAAAAACTGGTTCATCGTTAACTTTACCGATGGGTTTTACAATGCCGGTTTCGTCGGGTCCGGCAGTGGTGCAGGCGATGCCCTCGACTGGTGGATGCAAGCCTGTCTTTTTCATTGCGCCAAAACGTACCGTAAAGGCTTGTTCGATGACCAGAAATACCTTGATTTTATACCTGTTATTTTCGACAAAACAACCATTATTAAACACCGTGGCTGCAATGTAGCCTACTGGAACAAGATTGAGAACAAAAGGGAACAAATCCATGAAACAGTAAAAATTAACGGCATCTGGGATATTGTGTTTATCCATTTTACCCGCGACCTGATTAAAAGCATTATGAATAATGAAGACGCCCTGTTGGCACCCTTTCTTAATGAATATACCACCGCCTGTGCTTTATATAAAAACGCATGAAAATACGCAGAACAACCTACTTTAAAATCATTGCCATAGCCCTTTCCGTGCTCATAACATTATTTTTGCTTGATATTTTTATGCACGCCGGTAAAGATGTAACAGATAAAAACAACTATCAGGCGCTGAACGACAGCATCAACAGGACCAACAAAGCATTTGCCGATTTGAACCCCCATGGCTTTACAGATAGTGTACGTACAGAAGAAAAGCCGGCCGGCACATTCAGGGTTGCCGTTATAGGCGATTCATTTATTTGGGGCGATGGCTTGCCCTGGCCCAAAGTATGGAGCCACAAACTGGGAAGCAAAATCAACGAACAATACGACCATGTGGAAACACTCTCCTGGGGCCGTAACGGGTGGAGCACGCTGGATGAGTACAATTTCTTTGTCACTAAAGGTTACCGTTACCACATCGACCTGCTTCTTTTTGGATTTGTACACAACGACCCCGACATGGGCGATTATACACACATGAACCCACTGTGGTACAGTCGTTTGGGGTTTATGTACAAGATTTTTCCCCGCTTAACAGGCACTGTGCTCGACTACCTTTACAATGGCTCCTACGCCCGATGGATGAAGAAACTGTACAGCGAAAAAAACCTGAAAAAATATGCTTCTTTACTTGCCGATATTAAAGGTCTCGAAAAAAAACACCTGCTTAAAGTAGCATTTGTACTTACCCCCAATTCCATACACGATGACAATAAAGTGCTGTTTCCTCAAATAGAAGCCTTGTTAAAAGAGGCAGACATTACCTGCATAAATTTGCTCCCCCCGATGCAAGCCACTTTTGCCGACACGCCGCCTGATTCGCTCAAAGCCAATCCTGCCAACAGCCATCCGGGTGATTTGCTTACCGGATTCTATGCAGATGAAGTTTTTAAATATATTACAGAAAACGCCCTTATTGACTCCATTTACCTCAAATAACAATGATAAAACAGCTCGCCGTTGTTTCCGTAAACAAGGAGAAATATTCCGAAACCTTTATACACGACCAAATCAGGTTGTTGCCCACGTCTGTCCATTTGTTTTACGGCGGCTACCTGCCGCTTTTTTATGGCAACAGGCAAAGCTTTTTGCCTTTTCCGGCCAGTGATTTCGGGCCGGGTGTATTTTATGCGCAGCTTTTTGCCGCTTTGGCGCCCCGTTTTCATAAAAAACACATAGCACATTATTGCAGGAAGCAGGGCATTGAAGCTATTTTGGCGCATTATGGCCCGACGGGTGTGCAGATGATGGAAATAAGTGTTGAAACAGGGATTCCCCTGTATGTGTATTTTCACGGCTATGATGCCTACAGGGCTGCTGAGCTGGCTAAATATGGCTCCCATTACAAGAGGTTGTTTGATGTGGCTTCAGGCATTTTCTCCGTTTCGCACGAAATGACCGAACGGCTTATCGGGTTAGGGGCGCCGGTGCACAAGGTCATTTATAATCCCTGCGGCGCCGATACCGCATTATTCACCAATCACGATGCCGGTAAAAATCCCCCTGTAATACTGTCCGTTGGCCGGTTCGACGACACCAAAGACCACCTTACGTTAATAACGGCTTTTCAAAAAGTGCAAAAAGCACATCCACAGGCCCTGCTTAAAATTTTCGGTACAGGAAAAAACTTTAACGCCTGCCGCAGGCTTACAGAAAGGCTTGGCTTAACCACAAACGTACTTTTGCCCGGTGTTGCTACACATACAGAAATAGCTTCGGAGATGGCGCAGGCGCGTGTATTTGTGCTCCATTCGGTTACAACAGCCGACGGCGACAGGGAAGGTGCGCCTGTGAGTATTATGGAGGCCGGTGCGTCGGGCCTGCCGGTGGTTGCCACAAGGCATGCGGGCATAAACGATATTGTAGTTCATGGCGAAACCGGCTTCCTGACCGAAGAAAAAGATGTAAATGCGCTTGCCCTGCACCTTAACTTATTGCTCGAAAATCCGCTTGTAGCAAGCAGGATGGGCGAAAAAGCTCATGCCAGAATAAACACATACTTTTCTCTAAAACGCAATGTGGAGTTAATATGGAAAAAAATTAACAAATAATAATAGGGTTTGCTGAATAACACCTAATCTATCTTCACATCCTTTATTATTGGATTAAAATTATTGCTTCCCCGCATGAAAATTTGTTTGAACATTACTTTTATTGTGCGCTTTTAATAATGTTTAATCCAAATTACACAATAGAGAATAAATACTTTTTTTGCGAAAAGAAGAATTCAGTCTGAAGACTGAGTTACTTCAAGAGGCTGTCTCAAAAGTTAGTATAGTATTGATTTCGATAAATTTTGTTATTTGGCCATCTTTACCCCCATACCCCCTAAAGTGAGCTACCCATCGCACATTTGAGGGGAGGTTCCCTTTAGGGAAAAGAAGGGTGAGCGCAGGCAAAAAACATTTTTTTTGAAAAATATTTGACTTTTGAGACAGCCTCCATAAATATTATGACTATACGGCGCCCTGTAAGGTCAGCTTATAAAACTCATTCACATACAATTCATAATTGGCAAGCTGGTAATATCCTTTCAAACCAAACCCTTTTGGATAAGGATTGTGTCTCTGCTAAATTCGTTAAACTGCTCTTTCAGAGCGAAATGACATCTTGTTGTTATGCCCCGATGTTACGCATCGGGTTGAAATAATTTCAGGCTTTCAGCCTGAGCCAATTATAAACGTTTTAACCTCAATTTCCACATTTGGGTAAAAATGTAGAATAAAACATAAAAAAACAATTATTCGTCAATTACGCAATTTAAATTTTCTATAGAGTCATCCCTGTTTACTTATTTGCTGAAAAACTCAAGTTTTTCAGCATGCCCTAAATTTACAGGCTGTTATACATTTTTTTCCATATAAATACTCGATGATGGAAATGCAAAGTCGGCTCCGGCTTCCTTAACAATTTCAATTATTCTGAAATTGATTTCTTCATTAACTTGCAAAAAACGTTCGTACTCATTGCCTTCTATAAAGTAAAGCACAAGTATATTAAGTGAACTATTGCCAAATTCGGTAAATCGTACATGGCA
Source organism: Bacteroidota bacterium (assembly GCA_022708385.1). GTDB lineage: Bacteria > Bacteroidota > Bacteroidia > Bacteroidales > PXBB01 > JAKIYU01. The sequence continues at coordinate 5,626 of JAKIYU010000117.1, forward strand.
ATCGCTTGTGGTGGCGGAATGATTAACTATTGCAGTTTTAATGTTATTCATAATTTTTCGCATCTGTTCGGATGTGGTGTCGTATCTCAGCCCTATTGTAAAAGTAACACGCCGGGTGGTGCGTTCGGTAAGGTTGTCCACTTCGGAGTCCACTATCAGTTTGTTGGGCACCGTTACAAACGATTTGTCGAGTGTGCGCAGGCGGGTGCTTCTGAAGCCAACCCTTTCAACCACGCCCTGCGTGGTACCTACCTTTACAAGGTCGCCGGTAACAAAGGGTTTGTCGGCAAAAATAGTAAAAGACCCCATAAGGTTTTCGAGGCTTTCTTTGGCAGCCAGCGCCACAGCCACCCCCCCTATCCCCAGCCCGGCTATGAGTGTGCCTACATTGATATCGAACACCGAACCCAATAAAATAAAAAGTCCGATGACCAAAACCGCCAGTTTAAGCGATTCGATTACGAAAGAAATGATTTGCTTTTCGGCTTTTTTATCTTTTTGTTCTGCCTTTCGCACCATAACAATACCCAAAAAGTCGAACATTTTGCGAAACACATTTACCACGGCAAAAATAAAGAGGACGGCATAGGTTTTTTCGACGAGCATTTTAACACCGAACTTATGGCTCGATACCAGGTGCCATGCGCGTGGGTAATCGAGGTTGCTGAACGCAATATACACAAAAATGAGCAGCACCAGAAAAGAAACGGGCTTTTTAATCAGTTTATAAAAATCGTCGCGGGTAAGGCCGAACGAATGTTTGCGAAACACTTCAAACAACAGGCGGGATGATAGTTTGGAAAAATAATGTTTAAACGCAATACCGAGAAAAAGAAAGAAGCCAAACAAAATAAAATCGAGAATGGTGTTATCGTAATATTTGATATTCAGAAATGACATTAAATTGTCCATATGAGTAAAATATAGATTATTAAAAGTGATTTGAATGTACAAATGTAGAAAAATTAAAAAACTTCCGAAAAAGCATTTGATTGATTATTTTTGTTCCTTTAAAACCAAGAATATGCAGCAGAAATATGTAGCTATGATAGCCTCTGAGATGCATCTAACGGCGACTCAGGTTGAAAACACCATGATGTTGCTTGAAAGCGGCGCCACAGTGCCTTTTATTTCGCGCTACAGGAAAGAGCTTACCGGGAGCCTTGATGAAGTGCAGGTAGCCGCGATTCGCGACCGCCTGGCACAGCTAAAAGAACTCGACAAGCGAAGGGAAAGTATTAAAGAAAGCATTTCTGAACAGGAAAAACTTACCCCCGAACTCGAAGAACAGCTCAACAATGCCCTCACACTATCGGAACTTGAGGATATATATCTCCCGTACAGGCCTAAGAAAAAAACACGTGCATCTGAAGCCCGGGCTAAAGGACTGGAGCCTCTGGCACGGCTTATCTTTAAGCAATTTAACATAAATGTGGCTGTTGAAGCCGAAAAATATATCGATGCCTCCAAAAAAGTCAACACCACAGAAGAAGCTCTGGCCGGCGCCCGGGATATTATTGCCGAAGAAATAAACGAAGATGCCGCCCTCAGGGGGCGCCTGCGCAACCTGTTTACCCGTGAGGCGCAGATAATTTCGAAAGTGGTTAAGAGCAAAGCTGCCGACGCCCGTAAATACGAAGATTATTTCGATTTTAAAGAATTGTTTTCCAAAGCCCCCTCCCACCGTATCCTAGCTATGCTCAGGGGTGAAAATGAAGGCTTTTTGAAAATTACTATAGAGCCCGACGAAGAAAAAGCGCTGGATATCCTGTACCGGTACGTGGTTAAAGGCAGCAACGAGGCGGCCCTTCAGGTAAAAAAAGCCGCGACAGACTGCTACAAGCGTCTGTTGTGCCCTTCGATGGTTACCGAGTTCCGGCAGATAGCCAAAGAAAAAGCCGACCTTAAAGCCATTGAATATTTTGCGGGCAACCTGCGTCAATTGCTGCTGGCCCCTCCCCTGGGCGAAAAAAACATATTGGCCATCGACCCCGGCTTTCGTACAGGGTGCAAGGTTGTGTGCCTCGACAAGCAAGGCAACCTGCTGCACAACGAAACCATTTATCCCCACCCGCCCGAAAGCAAGGTTAAAGAGGCCGTAAATAAAATCCTCAACCTGGTGAATGCATATAAAATTGAAGCCATTGCCATTGGCAACGGCACGGCGGGCAGGGAAACCGAGCGGTTTATTAAA
>JAKIYU010000118.1 GCA_022708385.1 Bacteroidota bacterium
TTATTGCGGCATACCCACTCTACTTACTCATTGAACATATAAATTATAAAAGGCAAAAAACGACACAGCTGATTAAGTATTCCATAATCGCTTTGGTTTTTTTATACCCCTATATTATAATTTTCAACAAATCTCAGGCAAACACCATCCCTGTAAATGAAAAATACCTGGAAGCCAATGAAATTTATCTTCATAATAAAATGAAAAAAAACGAAAAAACGGATGGCATTAAAGTGTATTATGCGGGATGGAAAGGCGGCCTCCTTTTTTACAAATACAAGTTTGCCGAAAATAATAAAACAATTCATTTGACAGATAATATAGAATTCATCCAGACAAATGATATAGTTTTAGTATGCAACGACAGCTTAAAGAAAGTACTATCAGACACCTATACGCTTGTTTCTCTTGACTCTTGCCTTAATGCCACACTGTATTTAACAACCCCAAAAAACCATTGTGATGCCTTTCAGTCAACCATAAACAAATCGGCTGAAATACCATCGGCAAAAAGCTTTCCCTTGTCTGTAAGAACCAAAAAATGATTCGTATTACTTAGCAATCCCTGCTCTAAGTATTTTCCTGATTGCTTCACCAAATAGTTGTAAAACCGGCTGTCAAAAATATTCTTCACATAATCCATATCACACCCCCAAAGCGTTCTCAGTGCAGTAAGTACATATTCGTTGTACCGTGTTTTTTCATCCAATTGTTCTTCTTCGCTGAAAGTATTGCCCTCCGCAATATTTTTTATATAAACTGAGGTATTGGCCACATTCCACGACCTCATTTGAGCATAAAATGAATGGGCCGAAGCGCCGAAACCCAGATAAGGCTTCCGTTGCCAATAGCCCAGGTTATGTTTCGAATAGTAGTTTTCAAAACAAAAATTAGATATCTCGTAATGAATCATGTTGTTTGCATGTGCAACTTTTAAAAGAATCTCAAAATGTCTTACAGCCTGCTGTTCAGATGGTTTATTTTTTTTCTCTTTGTTAATCAGTACATGTAACGGGGTTCGGGGTTCTACAGTAAGACAATAGGCCGACAGGTGCTGCAAATTTAAACTGATAAACATTTCGAGATTTTCCTCCCAGTCTTTTGTGGTTTGCTCCGGAATGCCATAAATTAGGTCAATATTTATATTGTTATAACCCGTATCCCTGGCCAGATTAATCGCCCGTTCAGCCAGTGCGGCATTATGTTGGCGGCCAAGGTACTTCAGGTCTTTTTCCTTGAACGATTGTATGCCCAGGCTTAGCCTGTTGACCCCCATATCGCGCCAGGCATTTAACACTTCTGCCGAAATATCATCAGGGTTGGCTTCAAGGGTAAATTCAATATCATTATCCCAGCCAAAGTGGCATCTCAAAGAATCTGTAATACGCTTCAGTTCATCAGGAGGCAGTTGCGATGGTGTTCCACCACCAAAATACAAACTTTTTATTCCCTTGTCAAAGCCGCCTTCTGCGGGTAACTGCTTTAGCTTATCTTTTTTCAGGGAAATTTCCTTAATTAATGCATCCACATAAGCCTGGTGCAGCTTCTTTGACGTTGAAAAATGAAAGTTGCAATAGTGACAGGCCTTACGGCAAAATGGTATATGTATATAAATCCCCGCCAAGCGTTAATTTATCATTACTTTTCTGGTAACTCTTTCGCCCTTTCCGCTAGTAACACTAAGATAATAAATACCCGAAGCCGGCCTTGAATCAGCTTTAATGATTATATCATGTTTCCCCGCATCATAATGCAAGATGTCATTTCCCAGAAAATCCCTGCCCAGCTGATCTGTCAATGTAATTTTAATGTCGGAAGCCTGTGTTAAAACAAGCTGAACAACAAACTGCCCCGAAACAGGATTGTTTAAAATATTTACGGTAAATGAGACATCCTGTTCATCTATAGAATTCGCATTAAGTACCTGAATAAAATCGGTTTTTACCAATGTATCATTTCTGCACAGGTTATTGGTGGCTATCAGTTGAACTGTGTAATAGCCTATTGCAGTGTACTGATGCCAGGGATTGGCATCGGTTGACACATAAGAATCTCCGAACGACCAGTAATAATCTGAGGCTTGGGCCGACTGGTTTACAAAATAAGCGTTAGCAGCAGGTAAATAAATTATGGAATCAATAACTGAAAAGTCTGCAACAGGTTTCGGGTTTACAACAATATACTGGCTTAACGATAAGGTATCGGCATTTCCGAAATTATCATACACCCTGAGCTCAACGCCATAAGTGCCTGGCGTGTTGTAAATCACTACAGGATTAGGCTGATTGCTTGTCCCCGGGCTTCCTCCCTGAAAAACCCAATCGTACGATGTGGCCCCATTGCTTTGATTGCTGAAGAAAATACTGTCGCCCTCACAAATGCTGTTGGTGTGTGCAATGAAGTTGGCCGCAAGGGTGGAGGATGTATTATACACCACCTGACCGTTGCTGGTTTTCACATTACTGAACAAACCTGCATTGTTTTTTGCTTTGACCGACACATAGTACACCATGTTAAAGGTTAGGTTTAATCCGCTGTGGGTAATAGCGGTATCGGTTCCGTTGTTGGTCCAGCCCACTGTATTTGAATCACCCGGTGCAGTACCAATGGCATACCAGTAATCGGCAATTCCCGATTGCATGTCAGTTGAGGCGCTCCAGTTTGCTGATATTTCGGTATATGAGGCTGTGGTATCAATATCCGCCCCTGTTCCATCATTGACGAACCCAATATCAGACGGATTTGTCCAGTCCACATTCAGGTCGTGATAAGCAATTCCAGAGATATTCCCGGCCGTATCTATAACCAGAGACTTTATTTTTGCAGAAGACACATTAGGTGAAGGGTTTTGATATCTAATGTCTTTAGTGGGATTGTTTCCCAGGGTAATGCTAGCCGTATTGGTTCTGGTGCGGTACACTTTAAGTTCATTAACAGTCAGCTTGCTGTTGCCACTGCGGAAAGAAATATAATTTCCGTTTGTAGAAAGAGGACTGGTATCTTTCCACGAGCCTATGAGGGTATTATCTCTATACACAAAGTGGTCGCCTGTAATTCTATCATAAATAATTTTATAATCATAAAAAGTACCTACAGACGTAACAATATCATCAATTTCATCCACCATAGTAAAAACATTATTGGTTACTTTGTAAAATTCGAGTTTGTTTGTTTCAATACGGAACCATACAAAATAGGAATTACCTCTGTTTGTTTGGGAAGCGTCGTCGCAAAAATAATGGAAACCAAAACGCCTGCCATTGGCATGACCTGCGCCTTCAATTTTAGCAATAAAATGATACAGATACCTGTTGGAAAGAGTCTGGTCTAAGGCAGAATAGATATTAGTATTGTTTACCGACTCATCGGATTGTACCAGTGAACCGTTATTGACTGTCCATGTACCGCTACCAGAAGGCACTGTCCAAACGGTGGGGTCTAAATTGTCAAAATTATCGGCAAAGAAACCCCTTTGGGCATTAGCTCTCCAGTAAGTGCCGTTAAAGTCGATTACCTGATAATACTTTTTCGAGACCCCGCTGCCCCCTGTATTATCGGCATCCGTAAAGGTGGCTGTAAAGTCCTGTGTCTTCCAGTTGCCCGTTGTAGCAATAGAAGTTGTTGGGGGAATAGTGTCGCAATAAGGAATAGTAAAACTGGGTCCTACTGTAAAGGTAGTGCCATCCCAAATACGCCAGTAATAAGTGGCACCATTTGTAACAGAAAGGGGCGTCGTACCATTTGATTGCAACACAAAGCCGGTAGGTCCGGTATATGTAGTTAATCCTGACACCCATTTCTGATAGGGATTGCTATAATCCGATGCCTGTGATAATTGAATGTACCAACCTGTTCCGCTATTGGTCCAGCTAAATGTAAAACTGATATTCGGGCATGATGACACCACAACTTGTAAATTGGCAGGGCCTGCAGGTGTGGTTGTGCCACAATTATCAATGATGGTTTTTGTACCCGTTCTAATGGAAGGGAGGTATCCGTAAAGTGTTGTACCGGGGCAAGTGGTCTGGCCCACATCTTTATGACCACATATTCTTGGTTTTACCTGCCATCCATAAGCCTGAGTGGTCATGCCGGTTGATGAGGTGGGGTCAAAGCCTTTGTGGTCGTACCACCATGCGAGAAAAGCTTTTAGTTTATCGAGTTGAACAGTTGTTGGCAATGTTACATCAGCATTACCCAGAAAGTTGAGACCTATAGAACCATCGTTTGCGCTTCCCGCATGGGCACCCCTCACATCTGTGTTAGGCATATTGGGGTTATGCCTCCCCTGAAACATGTTGCCAAATTTATCAAAAAGATAATTGTATCCAATGTCAGCCCAACCCAGTGTATTTACATGATAATTCCAATAGCCCCTTACAACGGTAGCGCCATCAGTATAGGTGTCGGGTGAAGCACCATGATGAACTACTGTGTGAGTGGGCGTAATATTAGTATAAGAGCTGGTATTATGACAGGCTGTATAGCTTCCACACCATTGCGAGCGGGGTATAATGGCCGGCAGCACAGGACATTCCTGGATTTCCTTCACACCCTTACCGGAATTATCCTCTCTGCGGATAGGCGCACCTGTCCCTGTCATATCCATAAGCGAAAGTCTTACATAATCCACACTTGCGCCATGAGATGGTATCAGCATAAACTCCAGTTCGTGATGTGGGTTTTCGTTTTCAAGAAAAAGCAGGTCAGTCCAATTCAGCATGGTGGGTGTTTCATTCCTGCTTACATAACCTTCGTCCTGGTACCAGGGACCCCACTCCTGCCCTTTTACCCTTGCCCTGTATTTTACTATAAAAGCCGATACAGGGTACTCGTCGCCTGTGGCATTCCAGCCTAAACCAAAACAAGTAAAACTGACAGGCGTTTTCATAGTAAAGTAAAACGAACCATCCTGCTGCCTTATCAGGGACGACGACCAGTTAATTAATGCTCCGATTGACTGTGACTTTTCAAAATTATCGGTCACTTCATCGGGCACAGGGGAATAATCAGCTTTATTGAAATGGAAATTATTACTTATCTGGGCTTCAAGAACAGACACCGTAATAAGTAACAAAACGGTTATAAGTATATTCTTCATAAAATTTAAAATTTGGTAAACTTTTTGCAAATTTACCAAATTTTAATAAAAACAAATTTCAGATAAAAAACTTATAGTTTAATAATTCTGAACTCTGCTCTTCGGTTCATCTGATGTTGCTCTTCGGTACAAGGTACGGTCACTTTACCTTCACATTCGCATTCATTTACCAGTTTGGTTTCGCCATAGCCCTTGCCATAAATTCTTTCAGGTTTCGAAATCCGTTGTTTAATATATGCTGCTGATGACTTAGCTCTGTTGTCGGATAACCTTATATTGTGAAGTGGCTTAAAAAATTAGGACAGTTAACCTAAAGTAAATAATTACGTAAACCCCCAAAAAACTGTCTATTATGAAAGAAAAAAGAAGGAAATTTACATCAGCATTTAAAACCAAAGTAGTTTTAGAAGCCTTAAAAGAGCGTACAACGCTAAGCGAGTTGTCTCAGAAATACGAAGTACATCCAAACATAATCGGGAAGTGGAAAACAGAGTTTTTAGAGAACGCCTCACTGGTTTTCGATAAGAACAATAAGAAAGAAAGCACAAACACAGAACATGATGAGCTTTATAAGGAAATAGGAAAGATGAATCGCAGAAATTACTAATTTTGTAAAACAAACACTAATTGAGTCCTAATAATAGGGGGCCAAACCAATATTATCACTAACACTATACATAAAAACCTGTTTTGTATTTTCTTCTTCTCTTAGATACCAAATATGCTCTTTATACCAATTTATTGAGTCGTTGGAATACTCAGGAATATGATATATTTTTTGGTTAATCGTTGTGTCGGTTGAAAACCGTAATAAAAATGAATAACCATTAGGGTGAGGTAACCAATATCTATAATAATTCCAAACTTTATTAGTATCAATTAATTTATTATAATTATTTTGGGCTTGTAAAGCACAATAAGCAAACAAAAGGCTGTTTATGAATAAAAAAAACTTTTTCATAATTTGTGCGTTTTTTAATCAGTCAAAACCATTTTCTTTGTGTCAACAACTTTCCCATTTACCAGAAGTGAATACGTATAAATACCGGCTGCATTTATTTGTTTAACTCATTATTGTTTATTTGAGGTTGACTATAAACATTATATTTATTACCGCAAAACAATAAAATTATTTATAGTTGTTTTTCCTTCAATGTCTATAACAACATTGTAAATGCCGTTGCTTAAGCTGGAAGTGGATATTGATATCATATTAGTTTGTGAAGTTCCAGTTATTTCCAAATGTCCAAAAATATTATAGATGTTGTAATTAAAAGAATTGTCAATATTTGTCTCAAGGTTAATTTGTTCTGATGCAGGGTTAGGGAAAATAGCGATTTTTAAGGGATTATTAGTTTCATTAATTCCAACAAGTAGTGTATAGTCACAACTTGGTGCTGTATTAAAATTATAAGCACCAACTACGGCATCCTCATAGCATCTTAAAGGCCTAGCCCATTGAGCATCGCATCCCCCAAAAAGCCAAGGAAACATATAATAAGTATCTCCAATATTTTCAATTACTACACCACTGTTACTAGGTATCCAGTTGAGAGATGAGGACGAACAATGCACATATAACTTTTTTAAAATATGAGAATTGATATTTATTGAAGAAATTGAATCAATTGTGGTTGAAATATAATCAGTTGATGGATAATCACCAGGGTAAATTACTGTTGAATCCCCAATATTTCCATTAAAATCATAAAGCATTTGAAATATATTTCGTGAGTTATCATAAAAAAACACCTTGCCACTATCTTCATACATAAATTCTTTTATGGGTCTTAAGTCACAAAGTCCGGTATTCTTCTGTAATATTTTGCATAAATGTCCCTGAATTGAAGTATCTCCAACTGATCTAATAACAAATGTGTCAATATTATTAGACATATTAAAAGTCATTGTGTAAGTCCATTTTGCACCTATTGGAGCCCATTGGCTGTAAAGTGAATTGCAAAACAATATTATTATCGTTATATGCAAATAAAACTTTTTCATAATTTCTTTATTTATTTTTTATCATTTTCTTAGTATCCACCACTTTACCATTCACAATAAGCGAATATGTATAGATGCCGGCTGCAACATTTTGTGCATTTACTTCTATTTTGCCTGCACCGGTTTCATTTATTTTTACTTTTATTTTTACTTTTTTAATCTCTTTGCCATAAGCATCGTAAAAAGCCATAAAAAAATCAGGCGGTGTTGGTTTATTTCATTTCAAACACACTTCCACTCTGAATTTCAATATTATTTTTCTATAGTATATTATTTGTTGCATCTAATATTACATGTATGCAGGGCTTTGGATTAAAACTACATTTTAAACTTGTTGGTATTTAGTCCTTCAAACATCGAACAGATAAAGCAGATAGCTTGTTTTCAACACTACGATTGCTACGAGCATTACTTGAAGATAAAGAACGGCCATATGAATATCCTGTAGAAAAAGTAGTAGCTGTCCAAAATTTTGCATTATTATTCTGCCCGGTGAAACCTCCTCCATCATAGTACCCTGCTGACAAAGCTATAAAGCCACTGGTATTGGTACCGTCCCAATAAGGTGCATTTGCTTTCATTTTGTCTCCAGGACCTACACCAGTGTTTGTAGAACCTCGCCAACTGGTGTTTGTTTGAAAAATGCTAAGACTTGTGGTACCAAATGGAGCTATATTATTTTCAATATTCCATTCATAATGGC
>JAKIYU010000119.1 GCA_022708385.1 Bacteroidota bacterium
AAGTTGTTTGCTTCAATTATGAAAATGTATTACGATGATATTGTACCCGAGCAACATCCCGATATCTTTAAAAATGTTTGTGAAAAAAAATTTAAGGGTGATTTCAATAAATTTGCAGATGCCGTTTATAAAACCTCCATCTTCGTTGACAAAGGTAAACTCGAAGCATTTCTTGATAAACCTAATTTTAAAACTTTAAACAATGACCTGGGCTATCAGACTTTCAATTCTATACTTAAAAAGTATTTCGAAATGTCGGGCACTATTAATAAAATAAGTAGCAAGATAAACCAGGGCAACAGGCTTTTTGTAGCAGGTATTCGCGAAATGCTGCCCTCGAAAGTTTTCTATCCTAATGCCAATTCTACCTTACGGTTTACTTATGGTAAAGTTGGCGATTATATCCCTGCTGATGCCGTTCACTATAACTATTATACAACCATAGAAGGCATCATGGAAAAAGAAGACCCGAAGAATGAAGAATTTATTGTAGATGAAAAACTGAAAGAACTTTATAAAAAGAAAGATTATGGCCCCTATGCCGATAAAAACGGACAGTTACGGGTTTGTTTTATTTCAAACAACGACATTACCGGAGGTAATTCTGGAAGCCCTGTAATGAATGGCGACGGGCAACTTGTGGGCATTGCTTTCGACGGCAACTGGGAAGCCATGAGCGGTGATATCGCTTTTGAACCTGAATTACAGCGGACCATTTCGGTGGATATCCGTTATGTGCTTTTTGTTATTGATAAAATGGCAGGCGCTAAAAATATTATTGATGAGCTGACTATTGTAAAATAGCCCTAATATTTAATTGAGAATTTAAAAAACCGCTTCCGAAAGGGGCGGTTTTTTAGTTAATAACGTCGCCTCTCAGTTGCCTGTATTTCTTTCGTGCTTCAACTGTCAGCGTGCTTGCCGGATAATTCTGTAACACTTCCTGGTATAACTTCATGGCTTCATCACGGTTTTTAAAGACTTTTTCCTGTAGCCACGCCCTTTTGAATAGTGCATCGTCTGCTATAACACTGAAAGAATATTTCTCATTAATAATTTTAAAAAGGCTGTCGGCTTTTGCAACATCGTTAAGTTTAAGATAAACATTGGCTTCCCTGTAAAGAACATCATCGATAATCAAGTGCCCTGGAAATTCTTTTAACAAAGAATCGAGCACAAGGAGCGCATCGGCAGTTTTGTTCTGAAATAATAACATATCGGCTCTGGCATACATGCTTAATGGAACGTAAGAACTGTCGTAATCGACATTATCGCTTATAAGCAACGACAATTCAAGGGCATCGTTGGCAATAAGTTTTGAAGTTGAAGCCTTAAGCACATCAAGTTGTGCTTTTGCCCATTCAAACTCATTAATATAATATGAAAGTTTGGCGTTTTTAAACTTTGCTTCAGAAGCAATGGGTGCATTTTTAAATGCTTTTTCAATCTGGGAATAGAGCAAAGTAGCTTCCCAAACATCGCCAGTCATGAGCAGGATATCCGCTAATAATAATTTACACTCAGCAATAACTTCCTGGCGCAAACCCTGCATTTTAATCAACTCATTAAGCAGTGCAACAGCCTGTTGTGATTTATCGAGATAAAATGCCTGCAGGTTTGCCAGGTCTTTAATGAGAGGCAAGGTATAATTATTCTTACCATATTCCTTAATAATTTCATTGTACTTCGCTTCCAATGCTTCGAGTTGTTTTATGTCATGGCTGTTATTATTCAAAACCCTAGCATATTCGGCCTGTAACAGATTTCGTCGGCTGTCCATGTAAAAATAATTAGCATCCCCTTTTAATATCATATATTCAAAACACTGAACCGCGATATCATAGTCTTCATTTGAAAGTGCGAGTTCACCGAGTTTAAAAACTTCCTGTCCATTTTGTTTTAACCTTTTATCAATGGCTTTGGCTTGTAAAAAAGCCATTTCAAAATCTTTCCGCTGAATAGAATGCCACAATAACATTTCGGAATAAAAAGTTTGTCCCGGATTTGCTTGAATACGCCTTAGTAATTCATTTTTCAGTGCTTGGTTCTTTTTCTCTTCGGGGTCATTTGCCAATGACGACTGCAAAATACCCTGAACAATTGGCAGGTAATTAGTGGCATCAAATTCAAGCAAATCAAGATATTCACGTATCATATCTTCATACTTTAACTGCTTTTCGAATATACCGGCCAGTTCCATACCGAAAGTGTATGTGCCTTTTAACAACAACTTTCCTTTTTGATAGGTTTTAACGGCATAATCATTTTCGTTTCGTACTAAGAATGCATTAGCGAGTTCCGTAATTTTTGTGCGATCGTTTTCAACATTTTTCAAAGCATCTTCATATTCTTTTCGAGCGTTTTCAATTTCGTTATTACGTGCGTAAACATAACCAAGTTCTACCTTCAGTTTTAAATTGCTTTTATCCTGACGCATCAGTTTTTTCACAAACTTTTCTGCTTCATTGAAGTATTTACCCTCAATGTATGAGTTGATAAGATAATTATAATAATATACTCCGGGGGTTTTCTGGTACAGTTTCTCAAATAGTGGTATGGCCTTTTCATATTGCCCTTCATTATAAAACTGTACCGCAAGTTTCTCATCATTATCCTGAGCTAAAGCAGAGAGTGTTATGCTAAAAAAGGCAAATAAAATCAAGCAGGATTTAAACATTTGTAAATATATTGTTACATTTCAAAATCTAAAACGATTTCATTTTGCAAATGTTGTTAAATCTTTTTTTCGGCAATAAATTTTTCAACGACCGGGTTTAGTTCATTAAATTGATTAAAGTACTTTGTTGTTGTTTCCATTAAGCCTTTAACTGAAAAACTTATAAATTTCACAAAAGCAGCTTCTTCATTAAAATATATTTCAATGCTATCAGCAGGGATGTTATTATTTTCAATATCTGTACGCAAATCTTTTAATTGTTGCTGCGACACATTTATCTCTTTGGAATAGTTGATATAATGTTTTTTGAAATCTCTCAAGGGTTTACGAATCAGCCCATATCTCGTTATTACATGCCACACGCTGTCATTTTCTTTATCGTTGAACCTTTCGCGTATAAGTTTCAAATTTTGTGTATAGACCTTGTAATCGGATGAAACAACAGCTGTATCAATAAGGTTTAGTTCCTTACTTGAAGAATCAAGCACCAGAAGAAGGCTGTCGATTTTTTCAACATAAACAGAATGAGAGCAATGGCTACAAGAACAAAAAAGACCATTGAGCAATAAAACCAGCAAAAAGACTTTAATAACATTTACAGCTCTCATTTTTTTTTAGTTTAATATATCAAAACCAGTGTATTTTATTAAGCAATCGGGTATTTTTATACCTTCAGGAGTCTGATTATTTTCAAGAAGAGCAGCTACAATGCGGGGCAAAGCCAGTGCGCTTCCATTGAGCGTATGAACAAGTACAGATTTACCGTTTTCATCCTTGAAACGTATTTTCATGCGATTTGACTGAAACGTTTCGAAATTTGAAACCGAACTTACTTCCAGCCATTTATCCTGTCCCTTAGAATAAACTTCAAAGTCGTAGGTAAGTGCCGAAGTAAAACTCATGTCTCCCCCACACAGGCGCAATATTCTAAATGGCAAGCCCAGTAAGCGAACAAGGGATGCCACGTGGGCTCTCATTTCTTCAAGGGCCTCATAGCTTTTTTCCGGAGTTTGTATCTGAACAATTTCCACTTTATCAAACTGATGCAAGCGGTTAAGACCTCTTACGTCCTTGCCATAAGAGCCGGCTTCACGTCTGAAACAAGATGAATAAGCCACATTTTTTACAGGCAAGTCGCTAACTTTCAGAATATTATCCCTGTAAAGATTTGTCACAGGCACTTCAGCGGTAGGGATAAGATAAAAATTATCGAGGTTAATATAGTACATCTGGCCGTCTTTATCGGGCAATTGCCCTGTACCATAGGCCGAAGCCTCATTCACAAAAAGGGGTGGTTGTATTTCGGTATAGCCTGCTTCAAGGCCTTTATCAATAAAAAAATTAATGAGTGCCCTTTGCAACCTGGCACCCTTTCCTTTATATACAGGGAATCCTGCACCTGTAATTTTATTCCCAAGTTCAAAATCAATAATGTTATATTTTAAAGCAAGGTCCCAGTGACAAAAAAGATTTTCGTTACGTTCTGCAACTCCTTCGTTATAAACAATTTCATTGTCCTCGTGTGTTTTGCCTCTTTTAACACTTACATGGGGTGCGTTGGGCAAAGTCACAATCAAATTAAAAAGATCATCTTCAATACGGTTTAATTCATCATTAATGTCTTTAACCATATTTTTCAAATCAGTAGTTTTGGCTTTCAGCTCATTCGCTTCTGCAATTTTGCCTACCTGGAACAAAGCCCCTATTTCTTTTGACAGTTTATTAGCTTCAGACTGTGTGTCGTCCGACTTTTTCTGCAATGCTCTTTTCTGGCTATCTTTAATAATAATATTATTAACAATTTCCTTTGCATCAAAGTTTTTTACGGCAAGCAATTCAATTATTTTTTCAGGATTCTCCCTTATGGCATTTATTTGTAGCATAATACTATTTTTTGGTAAAAATAAATTATTTGTTGTTTTATTGAGACACAAATGTCAAAAAAAAATCTCCGCATAATAATTTCATACGGAGATTTTTTTTGAATGACAAAGGGGTTATTCCTGCGTTTTTTCAACAACAGTTTCACCAACAGTAACCTGATCGGCCGGCACTTCTATATTAAAAGGCAAAATGCTGACATACGATTTGTTATCCCTACGTTTTTTAAATTCTACCAAGCCATCAATCAGGGCAAAAAGTGTATGGTCTTTACCAATTCCTACATTGAGTCCTGGATTATGGACAGTACCTCTTTGGCGAACTAAAATATTGCCTGCCAATGCAAACTGACCACCATATATTTTAACACCCAGTCGTTTACTGTGCGATTCTCTTCCGTTTCTTGAGCTGCCAACTCCTTTTTTGTGTGCCATTTTATATCGTTTTAACGGTTATACTTTTATTTAACTGTAATGTCTTCAATCTGAATTTGTGAAAGATACTGTCTGTGACCATTCGATTTTTGATAGCCTTTCCTTCTTTTTTTCTTAAAAACAGTAACCTTGTCGCCTTTAAGATGTGATAAAACTTTCGCAGTAACTTTACATCCTGCAATGTAAGGTGCGCCTACTTCAACTTTTCCTTCGTTTTCGAGCAGCAAAACTTTATCGAATTCTAAGCTTGTATCTGTCTCATTTTCAAGACGGTTAATGAAAACCTTCATGTCTTTTTCAACTTTTATTTGCTGTCCGGCAAAATCCACTATTGCGTACATTTTTTATATCTTTTTAAATTGATTTACATTTATTTTGGGGTGCAAAGATAGTATTTATTTTAATTCAAAAAATATATTTTGATAAAAAAGTAATACATTTCAGGAAAAGAATAGTTAAAAGTACAAAAACAAACTCATTTGGGGTTATTGTCTTTTAGTTATTTTTGCAAAAAAACCTACACTTTGAAAAATACAGGCAGTATCTTTCATTTGCACATCATTGTTTTTATACTTGGTTTTACGGCCATATTGGGCAAGCTCATAAGCATTCAGGCCATAGAGCTGGTATGGTATCGCACATTAATAGCATCTTTATTCCTCTTTGGAATAAATTTCTTTAAAAATAAGTCTTTCAATGTTCGCAGAAAAGATATTGTTATTTATTTGCTTGTAGGATTTATAGTGGCTGCGCACTGGATTACTTTTTTTCATGCCATTAAGGTATCCAATGTGTCGGTTACTTTGGCCTGTTTATCAACGACCACTTTATTTACCGGTATAGTTGAACCCCTGGTGATAAAAAGAAAGTTCTACTGGATAGAAGCTGTACTGGGTATTTTTATCATTTTGGGGTTATACCTTATTTTTGAATTCGAGCTGCGTTATAAACTGGGGATAATCTTTGCGCTGACATCGGCTATGCTGGCCGGTGTTTTTAACGTCATAAACAAAAAGCTCACACAAGACAAGGATGCCGGTATAATCAGTTTTTTTGAAATGATTGGGGGATTTTTCATCATTACATTATACCTGCTTTTTTTTCAGGGATTCGACATAGGACGCATGAGAATTAACCTCATGGATGGTGTGTACCTGCTGTTGCTGGGTTCTATCTGCACGGCCTATGCCTTTACATCAATTATTGAGCTGATGAAGAAAATTTCAGCTTATCTGGTTATACTTTCCATTAATCTTGAACCTGTTTATGGGGTTATAATGGCCTACTTTATTTTTGGCACTTCCGAATATATGAGTACAGGGTTCTATATCGGAACTGTTATCATTATATTTTGTGTGTTTATGTACCAGCCACTGATGCGGGTTTTTCATAAATCTGCACCACAATAAAACATTCTTTCATTTCCCTGCTGTTATTAAGCCATCATCATTAATTGAAAGAGGCGTTTCAGGAAAGTCTTCCCAAGTTAATTGCCGCATTTCTTTAATAACAGCGTTTGTATGGTCATATACGGGAATACCTTTTCTGATTTGTTTTACAGGGATGATATTTCCTGAAAGAAAGGCGCCGCTATTATCGGTATAAACTTTAATTATGGGTGCAATGCCTGCAATGCCCGACTTATTGACTTGTCCGTAGGTGCAAAAATTACCCAGGCTGTACATGATAAGCCTGTCTTTATAAAGTTCTACAGCCCTTGTCAGGTGCGGTCCATGTCCAAAAACTATATCGGCCCCTGCATCAACCATTTGATGCGTAAATTCATACACATTTCCTCTGTTTTCGCCCATATATATTTCTGAGTCACGCTTTACATTGCGGTATTCAGAGCCTTCGCCGCCGCCGTGAAATGATACAATAACGATGTCGCAGCAAGTTGCAAGCATCTTTACATACCCGGCACAATGCGGAATGTTTTTCAAATCCAGTGTGCCTGAGTTAGGAGCAAATGCTATAAATCCATAACGAAGTCCATTTTTAGTTTTAACGCAGAAAGGGGCTTCTGTAAGCCCGGCATATAAAACACCCGCATTATCCAGGGCTTTTTTTGTCATATTTTTGCCATAGGCGCCAAAGTCGAAAATGTGATTGTTGGCCAAACTGACGAAATCATAGCCTGCATCTCTGAGGCGGCCTGCATAATGAACAGGCATCTTAAAATAATAAGCTGAGTCGGGATAACGCAAACGTTTCGGAGTACCGCCGGTATCAGCCAACACGCCTTCGAGATTACCACAAAGGATGTCTGCATCTTCGAAAAATCCGCTGATATACCTCAAAATAAAATTCCCGTCGTTGTGTGGAAGCAATGTGCTGTCGGGATAAAAAGACCCCATCATGATATCGCCTGTTAATGCAACACAAGAACTTTGCACACCTGAGCCCCAGCAGTATTTTCCCCATTGCGACTACTGTGCGTTGAAACAGGCTGGCTTAGCAGGATTAGGAAACCAATAAGTAATAAACAGGATAATAACCGCATAAAAATTAAAAAATCAGTACAAAATTATTATCTTTTTCACAACTTAATACCGGTTGATTTTTTTAATTAGGCTGTTTGTAAGGAATAATTAAATTTGTAGATTCTATCATCAGTGTAATTTTTTATATGAAAAAATCAGATGTTGTTTTTGGAATTCACGCCATTACCGAGGCTATAAACAGTGGCAAAGAAATCGACAAGTTGTTGATTCAAAAGGATTTGAGAAATCCGGCCGTTATGGCTTTAATAAAGCTTGCAGGAGAAAGAAAAATTCCTTTACAATTTGTACC
>JAKIYU010000120.1 GCA_022708385.1 Bacteroidota bacterium
AGTCTCCTTCCGATGTATCGCCGTCGCCGACAACGGCAAAAACCACATCGCGTGCGCCCTGAAGTTTAACGGCATAACCTATACCTGCTGCATGGGTAAGCTGCGATGCAATAGGAACGGATATAGGCAGAAGTTTTGGCACATTAAGAAAAGCGGTACCCTCTTCGTAACCCATAAAGTACATAAAAAGCTCCTTTAAGGTTGCCCCTTTGGCCAGCCAGGCCCCCATTTCCCTGAATGCCGGTACCAGCCAATCCTCTTTTTCCATTACCTTGCCGAGCGCCACCGAAATGGCCTCCTGCCCTAAGTTTAACGGATAGGTAAACATGCGCCCTTGCCGTTGATATGAAACAGCCATTATGTCAGCTGTCCTGACAAAAAGCATGTCCTTGTATGATTGTATTATTTGTTCTTTCTTAATCTCCGGAAATCGCTCTCTATTTATCACTTTCCCTTCATTATCAATGATTCGTAATATTTCATCTGTTATGGGATTATATTTTTCAAACATTTTTCCTCCTGTATTTTTGTTGTTTTAATTTAGATTAAATAAAAATAACAATAATCATACCATGAAAAATTTGTCATGTGTGGTACTCAGGGAAATAATTTGCTTAAAAAAAATGAACAAGGTATGCGTAATAGCTCTAATTTTGCAAATAAAATTGTAGGTTTGTATTAATATTTAAAAATCATAAGCTATGAAAAAAATTGGTGCATCAGAACTTATCTTAAATACTGATGGTAGTGTGTATCACATTAAACTAAAGCCTGAAAATATTGGAAGAGATATTATTGTTGTAGGTGATCCAGGGCGTGTTGAGCGTATATCGCGTCATTTCGAAAAAATTGAATGCAAAATTCAGAACAGAGAATTCATAACTCATACAGGTATATATAAAGGCAAAAGAATAACAGCTTTAGCCACCGGTATAGGAACAGATAACATTGATATCGTGATTAATGAACTGGATGCCTTGGTAAATATTGACCTTGAGAAGAGAGTGCCCACAGAAAAACACACAACCCTCAATATAGTCAGACTCGGAACATCCGGCGCATTGCAACCCGAAATACCTGTTGATAGTGCTGTGATGTCGTCGCATGGCATGGGTTTCGATGGTTTGCTGAACTATTATAAGGTAAAGAAGGGTGTTTTTGAAGATGCTATTTCGCAGGCTTTTATGGCGCATGCCGGATGGCTGCCGCAGTTACCTTATCCCTATGTAGTGAAAGGCTCAGATATACTTAAAAAGAAACTGGGCAAGGATTTTCATATTGGTATTACGGCTACTGCACCCGGCTTTTATGGTCCGCAGGGTAGGGTGCTGAGGTTGCCTACGGCGATTAAAGACCTTAACGAAAAACTTGAAACGTTTTCATATCAAGGACATAGGGTTACTAATTTCGAGATGGAAACATCTGCGTTATACGGTTTATCGACACTGCTCGGACATAATGCCATTACTGTTTGCGCTATCATTGCAAATCGCATCAGAAAAGAATTCAGCAAGGATTATAAGAAATTTGTGGATTTGCTGATTGAGATAATACTGGATAGACTTGTTAAATAAGATAAAAGTAGAAAGTGGCCCCGATAGCTATCGGAAGCGACTTTGCGTGATAAAAAAACAGTGTATTTCTATGGTGAGAAAGTATTATTGTTAACTGTTAACTGTTAACCGTTAACTTGTTTAAAAAAATAGTTAACTTGAAATTTTGAAATGACATTGCCAAATACAGATAAGGTCGAACGCATCAGGCTTATGGTCAGCTTTCTTGATGAGGATAATGAAGATATTTTAACCAATATTGAAAACGAATTATTATCTCTCGACCCTGAAGGAAATAATTTACTGATTAACGAAATCGTTGAATCGAACAATTACAAAGTAAAAGAAAGGCTTCTTTATATAAGCCGGCAAAATCTGCTGCGTTTTTTTGAGCATACGCTTTATGAATGGATAGAAAGTAAGGATAAAAGAATATTTGAGTTTTTATTTATTATTGCTCAGCTTGAGTACCCTGCATTGGACAAGGAGGCGCTGCTAAAATTCTACGACAAAATTCTTAAGAAAATCTGGCTCAAGATTGAAAGTGAATCATCAGCTCTCGAAGCGACTCAGGCGGTGGTCACCTTCCTGAAAATTAATTTCCAATGGAAGATTTTCGATGGACAGCAAATAAAACATTTACATATCAATAAGGTTTTTTCAACTTATGAGCTTTGTTCACCTATGCTCGATTATCTGTTTCTTGCTATTGCACAGGATTTGGGCATTCCAATAACGGCCTTGAAATATGAAAAGAAGGCCAAAACGGCTTTTTACAGGCACCTGATTTTTGCATTTGAAAATAAAGAGCCCTATACTATAAGTTTTATTCAACAACCGCATTTGTTTTATCTTTTGCCACAAAGTTTGATGCCATTGCCTGAAAAAGAAATAAGGGAAAAATTCAACATTGATGGCGATGAGTTGAACCTGACTGCTATGCATGCGGCTGAAATAGCTGCGATTTTTATTAATAAGCTGGCTTATTTGTATAAGCAAGAGAAGCAAATGTTTTATGCCGAAAAGCTGGAAGGAATTGTTGAAAGAATAAAAGAAACCTGAAAGTTTCGTTGTTGCCAAACCTGTATTCTATACCCAATTCAGTAATAATAAGGGTTGGTTTTGAGAGGTTGTCTTCAATTTTTTTTGCAGCCGAGCCCCATTAACAGTTTGGTATATTCAAAGCAGAAATTTTAGTGTGTCAATCTCAAATAGAACAATAAACTCTTTTATTTTCTCCAGAAGCTACGTGTAAAAAGCAAAATAACAGTATATATTTCAAGGCGTCCTATTATCATTAAAAAAGACAAAATAATCTTTGCCATATCGGGTAGATGGTAAAAATTGTTGGCAGGTCCAACTGTGCCAATTCCAGGTCCAATTCCTGCCATACATGTTGCGACTGCACTTGCTGATGTTTTACCGTCGATGTTAAGCAGGACTAAAGAAACAGTACCTACTATAAAAACAATAAAATAAACAAAAATAAATGTCAAAATAGAGTTATTGGTTTCACTGCTTATTTTTGTATTATTTAGTTTAATACAACTCATTTCATTGGGATAAATAATTTTGCGGATGACACGTTTTATATTTTTAAACAACACCACATGCCTTGCCATCTTTATGCCTCCTGCAGTAGAACCGGTACACCCTCCGAAAAACATGGCTATAAAAATAAAATGCCATGCATAAATAGGCCATTCAAGATAGTCTGTTGTAGCAAATCCTGTACATGTAATTATTGAAGAAATCTGAAAGAAAGATTCCCTAAATGATAACTCGAGGGGTTTATCAGTGTTGAAGTATAAAGCTCCGGTTAAAAATATAGCAGAGGCTATCAGTATAAACAGATAAAAACGTAACTCCTCGTTCTGTTTTACTTTCTGAAATTCCCTTTTAAGAAGATAATAATGCATAACAAAGTTTGTCCCAGCCAGTATCATAAATGCCGTTATGACATATTGGATATAAGGCGAATAGCCCGCTATGCTCGTATTCTTAGGCGAAAATCCACCTGTAGCTATGGTGCCAAAGGCATGACATATACTTTCGAACAAATTCATATTGCCAAGCATCAACAGAATAATTTCTGCAACAGTAAGCGATACATAAATTAACAAAAGCCTGATTCCTACAGATTTAATGCGGGGTTTTATTTTCGTTTGTACCGACGATTCCATCGAAAACAACTGGTAACCTCCCATTTGTATTGAGGGCATAATTATTATCACAAGGACCATAATTCCTATACCTCCTATCCAATGTGTAAGACTCCGCCAGAACAAAAGAGAATAGGGCAGGACTTCGATATCCCTTAAGATAGAAGCTCCCGTTGTTGTAAAACCGGAAACTGTTTCGAAAAATGCATCAGGAAAATAAGTTATGCCGCCTGTAAATATATAGGGTAAAGTACCAGTAAGACATAAAATTAACCAAGAAAGCGTTACTGTTAAATAGGCTCCCTGACGCCGCATAACGTATTCATTGTCCGTTTTTAATGTTACAAGATGCAGAAAAATGGCGGGCAATAAGGTTATTGTGGTAGCATAGATATAGGGAAGAGTGCTTTCTTTATATATTATAGCTACACAGGCACAAACTATAAAGGCGAAGGCATTTATATACAAAATCCGGCTTAAAACTCGTAAAATAAACTTAAGGCGTATCATTTATATAGCACCGTGAATGGCGGCTCATTTTTGTTTATGTGAAACTTAATAAACACACATTTTGTAAATACTTTTTTAATAAACAATCGTCATGTAAATTGAAAATATAAAAATGTAAATGCTGTATGAAATATTTGTTTTTATTAATTATGTAAAAAATGAGATAAGCATTGATAAAATTAAAATTACATTAAAAAAACCAGTTAAATTTACATAAATAAAAATTATCTTTACTGAATAATTACAAATAAAAAAATGAATAATATATTTAAGTGCTTGATATTGAATTTTTTAATATGTCTGTTGCAAAATGTGCAAGCGTGCACAAATTATTTGGTTACCAAAGGAGCATCATCTGATTCTTGCACTATGATTTCTTATGCAGCTGATTCGCATATCCGCTATGGTGAGTTGTATTTCAAACCGGCACATGTGTGGCCTAATAATATGCTTATTACACTTTACGACAGGGGGACAAATAAACCATTGGGAGAAGTGTTGCAGGCCCGTCAAACCTATCAGGTGGTGGGATTTATGAATGAATTTCAGGTAAGCATCGGAGAAACAACTTTCGGGGGAAGAAAGGAACTTACCGATACCACAGGTATAGTAGATTACGGCAGCCTGATGTTTCTTGCTTTGCAGCGAAGCAAATCGGCCAGAGAGGCCATTAAAGTTATGGCCGAACTGGTAAATGAATATGGCTATGCCAGCAGCGGAGAATCTTTTTCAATTGGCGACCCCAATGAAGTATGGATAATGGAACTGATAGGGAAAGGAACAGATCTTAATACGGAAGGCGGAAAAAATGAAAATAAAAATAAAGGCGCTGTTTGGGTGGCTATTCGCATTCCTGATGGCTATGTGTCGGCACATGCCAACCATGCCCGCATCTGTCAGTTTCCGCTCGATGACGGCATGAAATCTATCAGCAGCCAGCGCCTCGACAGTATTTTTAATCCTGCTGTGGAGGTTGTCTATGCTTATGATGTGATTTCGTTTGCCCGCAATAAAGGGTACTTTACAGGTGATGATAAAGATTTCAGTTTTAGTGAAGCCTATGCCCCTATGGATTTTGAAGCAGCGCGGTTTTGTGAGCTTCGTGTATGGGCTTTTTTTAATGCTGTCAGCGATAGTATGGATAAGTATTGGGATTGTGCTACCGGCAAAGACTTAAAAACACGCCTCCCTTTATACGTGAAACCTAACCGCAAACTTACCCCGCTTGACCTGATGGCCTGTAAAAGAAATTACCTGCAGGGAACTCCGCTGGATATGAGTAAGGATGCGGGAGCAGGGCCCTTCGGCCTCCCATACCGCTGGCGCCCCCTCACCTGGAAATACGACAGCAATGAATATTTTAATGAGAGAGTTACTGTAACCCAGCAAACTGGCTTTTCATTTATTGCACAGATGCGCTCATACCTGCCCGACCCCATAGGCGGGGTGTTCTGGTTCGGAGTAGATGATGCGGGCTCCTGTGTTTATGTGCCCTTTTATTGCGGTATCAGCAGAGTGCCTTTCGCTTATGCCGAAGGTAATGGCGATATGTTAACCTATTCCGATAAAGCCGCTTTCTGGATTTTTAACAGGGTGGCCCATTTTGCCTATCTGTTTTACGATAGGGTGATACCCGATATCCGCAAACACCAGAGCCTTCTGGAAAGTAAATTTTACAACGATTTGCCTGCCACTGATGAGAAAGCAAAAATCATGTTCGAGTACGATCAGAACGCAGGCCGAAACTATATTACGGAATACACAGGTATTATAGCAGAATACACAGCTTCTTACTGGAAAGAACTGGGCAATTATCTCCTTGTCAAATACCTCGACGGTAACGTCAAAAAAGAAAAAGACGGTAAATTAATCTATAATGAATATGAATTTCCGCCTTCACCAGATTTTCCGGGTTACCCCGACAGCTGGAAGAAAAATATAATCGATAATACCGGCGATAAATTTCTGATGCCGGCCAAATCAGAATAGCAAAACTTAAAAGACTCACTTTCATTAAAGATGAAGACCTAAAATTGCTTCTGGTAGGAGTTGTTTAAAAAGCACAAGTCTATGAAACAACCAAACAAAAAAAGAGTAATGCTGGTGTGGTTGTAGGTACAGTATTGGGCTTAACTTTAATCGTATTATTGGTTACGGTAGTAGCAGTTTTATAGGTGCTATTAAAAAGTTGATTTTGTTTCCCCGTAGGGAAAAAATTTCTATAATCACTATAAGCGAAGTGTAAGCGTAGCAAAATAATAAGGAAGAATTGTTTTTGCATGCGAATTTAAAGCGGCTTGTGCTGGGGTTCCTCGAAGCAAGCAATCAAATTCCATTACAAAACACAAAGCAGGATTTGATAGTAAAAAAACTTCACCTAAGGCAACAGAAGCCGTAAGTGAAGTTTTTTTTTATTTCAGGGGAAGTTTAAGTTTTCGCTTTAAGCCTTTTTATAAACAATAGCCACCAGCGATTTATCGTCGCCACCCATGTTGATGCTCAGGCCGTAGGGGCGTTCGGGCTTAATGTTTATCTGGGCTTTTCCTGCTTTTCCTGTAAGTTGTTCCCATATAGTAACTGCCTGATGAACGCCAGTGGCACCGGTAGGATGCCCCCAGCCGATAAGGCCACCTGTAGTGTTGAATGGAACTGTTCCTGTGCGTGAGGTGTGTCCTTCAAGCACAAAGTCGGGACCCTTGCCATATTCGGCAAATCCAATGGCTTCGATAGCCATGATGCCTGCAATGGTGAAGCAGTCGTGCGTTTCGACAGTACCAATGTCGTTGCGGGTTATACCTGCCATTGCAAGGGCTTTTTCTACGGCCACTTTAGTGGTGTTTAAACGGGTCAGGTCTTCGGGAGCTTTTGTGATATCATCTTCAGCCTGTCCTAAACCTAAAATTTCCACGGCATCGTCCTTCGAAATCCCGCAGCGGCGCAGGCCTTCTTCAGATACTACAGCTATGGCGGAGGCGCCGTCGGATACCTTGGAGCAGTCAAACACATTAAGTGAATCTACAAAACCCTTGGGATTGGGTTTGTTCATGCCACAGGCAATGAGGTCTTTGGTGGTGTTGTGATACTCCTGAGCGGTAGGGCACAGGCGTGCATTTTCAATGGCATTCTGAAACCATTTGGCCATGGCAGCCCTGGTTTTTTCTTCTCCGAATTTTGCAGCATAAGCTTTTGAGCGGTCGCTGAATTTTCCGGGGAAAAAATACGCATGGCCTTCCTTACGCTCTTTTGCCCAGCCTGCTGCAGCCAGTATGTCGGCACCGTAGATGGCTTTAACGGTGTTTTGCACTTCAACACCAATTACCAGTACCACTTCGGCTGTTTCGGCAAGTACCGATCGAATGCCCGTTGCCAGTGCCAATGCTCCTGTACCACATGCTCCTTCTACGCGCACAGCGGGCTTGAAACGAAGGCCTTCGTCAATGTAAGGGAAAAATGCAGCCATGTTGGCCTGGGCATTGAATCGGGAACCAATAAAATTGCCAATCACAGATTCATCCACATTTTGT
>JAKIYU010000121.1 GCA_022708385.1 Bacteroidota bacterium
AAGCAACTGAATACACTACGTTTGAACTTCCTTGGCAAACAGTATCCTGTCCGCTTATATTTCCAACAGCACCGGGCACATGATTAACTAAAACCGTTACTGAAGCACTGGCTGTCTCACTGCCATCATCTACAGTTACCGTATAAACCGTTGTTATAGTTGGTGATACTATTGGACTTTGAATATTTGATGTGGTACCGGCAGGGTTCGATTCCCAGGAATAAGTGTAGGCGCCGCTTCCCCCTGTTGGCAGGGCTTGTAATGTGGTTTGACTTCCCTCACATATTGCAGAAGGTGTAGCTGTAGCTGTTACAGCCAATGTGGGTTGGGCCTTTAAAAAAGAACTAAAACAAGAAGGAACCAACAGAAATAATAAGATTGTTCTGATATTCATGTAGTTTTTAAATATATATTACTAAATCGTATAATATGAAAAAACATGTTTCGAAAAGTGCAGGGTGTGGTGGTTTCTTAAACCCACACCCTATACCTTTATTACCTTCCCCTCCATTCTTACTTCTCAGCCACCACTTCCACCCATTTACCGGGTATCTTGGCATTGATGGTGGCATCGTACATGGCTTCGGCGTAAACCGAAGGCAGGTAGTATTTACCCAGATAGCTGGCATTGAACATGAATTGATACACCTTCGTTTCGTTGGGTTGCAGGTTGAAATAGAGCAATATCCTGTCATCCCTTATATCCATGTAGTTATAAGAATCCATTTTCAGTATGGAGGGGCCTTCGCTCATGCGTGTATTGTGTATTTCCCAGCCCGGAGGTACTATATGGGTAAGGGCCAGTTCCTTGTATTGTCCTCTTATACCGGGATTCGACACCTGCACTTCTGCAATGAAATCCTTGCCTTGTTCAATTTTATCAACGCCCATTTTATTGCCGTTCTGGTCTTTGTAGTTAATTTTTACTCTCAGGTTGTTTTCGGAAGCTTTTTCTTCTCCGGGTTCAGGAACGCCTTCGAGTATAATTCGGCCGAATATAGTGGCTTTGCCGTTATTTTTCACTTCGGCCACATCGTCGGCTGATTTGCCCTTAAGCAGCATGTCGAGTTGTTTTACAAAAACTTTTCCGTTGTAGGAGCCATTAATATTTTTTGTTTTATAGGTGTAGCTTATATCCGTGCTGGAGCCAAGTGTCTTATAATAATGACTAAGAGCCAGAAGGGCATAAGCGGTGGTTTGTGTACTCATCCACTCATCCGATGCGAGTGCTTTCGAAATTTCAAGAGCTACAGAAGCCGCTTTGGATTTTTGTTTAAGCAGTGTGAGTGTTTCAAGAATCATGGCTTTATCGCGCACATCGCTGCCATAGGTATTGTACATTTCGCGGTAGGGAGGCAGTGTGGTGGGCAGGTTGTTTATCATGGTGAGGGCGGTTTTATTTTGTCCTGCAATTTGATATGCCGCAGCCAGCCGCCATTTGGCAGGTACCGACAGGTTCTTTTGTTCCCTGAGCCTGTTCATGGCACCAAGCTCGGGCGCTTTGGCCAGGGCTAAAGTGTAAAGCCTGTAAGCCTGAATGAGGTCAGAGTTGAAATACCTTGTGTCCGGTACCCACTTGTTGGCCATATTCTTCTGGTACCTGATAAGCCCGCTTATAAATTGCGAGGACACACTATAACCCTTGTTTGAGGCTTCTATCATAAAGTGGCCTGCATAGTTCGTTGCCCAGTCGTCGGTATAATTGGCACCCGGCCAGTAGGTCAGCCCGCCGTTAGAGTATTGCATGCGGCTTATTTTATTAATGGCTGTGTTGATATGCTGTTGTATCCTGTCTTTCTGTTCTTTGCTCAGTTCTACCAGGTTTTCGAGGTACAACTGGGGAAATGCCCCGGAAGTGGTTTGTTCGAGGCAGCCATGTGGATAAGCTATCAGGTAGTCGAGGCGTTTCTGCAGGTTCAATGGCGGAATGGCCGATATTTCAAGAATGCCTTTATTGGTGCCTTCGATGCCGGTGGTTTTAAACTTCTTTTTCATGGTTTTTCCAGGTTCAATAACAAAATCAAATACATCCACCACCCTGGGATTGGGGTTGCGTATATCTATTTCGATATCATACCTGGCTTTGAGTTTGCCCGAAACCGCAGTGATATTCACTTTGCCAATGCCTACCGAAGGCGCCGTTTTTAATGTGAAGTTCACATTTTTATCGCCTGTGGCAGAGAAACTTACCGACTTTTTGCTCTCACCTTCGACAGTGAACATGCCGTTTGTTTTTATTTCCACGCTCACATTTTTCACAAAATTTTCCATGGCAAAAACGGTAACAGGGAGTTCAACTGTTTCTTTAGTCCCCAGTACACGCGGCAGGGTGCCCAGTATCATCAGGGGATTGCGTACGGCCACTATTTTTTCGGCATTGCCGTAGGCGCCATCCTGGCCTGCAATAACCATCACTCTTACCGAGCCTACATAGTTAGGTATATCGACCTCATGTTTGGCCGTTTTTCCTTTATCGAGATAGAAAGGCCCCATAAAGCGCACCATGGGCTTAAACCTGTTGGCCTTGGCGACACCCCCTTTGCCATCGCCTTCGTCGTCACCGCCTATATTGAGTAGCCTTGTCAGGCGGCCCGATTGAGCGCCGGCCACATACTCGTACAAATCCCATGTTCTGATACCCAGCGCCTCACGGGCATAAAAATACTTCCACGGGTCGGGCGTTTTGAAACGCGTCAGGTCGAGCAGGCCTTCGTCCACCATGGCAATGGTATAAGTCATGGGTTTCTTCTTTTCTTCGCTGACGCCAATGGTTGTTTTTTGCTCGGGCTTAATCACTTCGGGCATGGTGATAATAGGTTTCAAAATAGAGTTCTTGTCCTCTATATTAACGGGTATCACCCCATAAAGCCGGATGGGCAAATCGTTTGCAGTCTGGGCATGGGGCTGGATAAAGGTAACATGGGCATAAATGTTGGGCGCCATATCTTTGGTGGCATTGAAACTAAAAGAGGTATGCCCTTTCTGGGTTTTTACCCAGTAGGTTTTAAGAATTTTCGACCCTTTTTCAATGCTCACAAGCGCCCTGCCTTCTTCCGATGAGGGGAAAGTAATTTCAACCTTATCGCCTGTATTGTAAAACGGTTTGTCGGACGTAAGCGTGAGCAAAGAAGCTGCGCTGCTTTCGCTGTTCCTGTTACGTCCGGCCCATTCGGGATAGTCGATATACATAAAATCGCCGGCTGAATGGCCGCTGCTGTTATCCGTTACACGCACAAAATAACGCCCCCAGTCGGGATATTCTATTTTTACATTGAATACGCCTTTGCCATCAGGCAGGTTAATTTCTTGTGTGGTTATGGGCGTCATGTAGTAAGAGTTGATATAGCTGCCATCGCCTTCGCCGGAATAATCGTACCACCAGTTCCAGTCGAGTTTATACAATTCTGCAGTAACGATAGCACCATTTACGGGTTTGCCCTCATCATCCACGTTAACGATCTGTACTTTGTGATTCATGCCGGTTTTAAGCATGTTGTTATATGCGTCACCTTTGGGGACTTTAATACCTGTAAAAGTGGCAAAGGGATAATAGGGCACCGAAAAGCGGTCGATGCTGAAAGCACCGCTGTTTTCGAACACCCTTACCTGGAAGTTGGCTTTCAGTATGCCCGGCGCTGTATAATCGAAGCTGATATCGGGTTTTACAGTAGCTTCCCCGTTTTCATCGAGACGGCCGGCATACAATTCCTGTTCATCAGTCGAAAAGCTGCGCGAATTATCGTCGAAGACAAAATCTTTATAACCTTTAAACTCCGATTTCATTTTTGAGAAAGTGGCTTTAATATCGGCTTTCAGGTTTTTGGCAGGTGCCCCATGCAGCCAGGTAGATTTTAGTGCCATAGTGTTTTCTTTCGATGCTTTAAGCAAATCGCCTTCAATTTGAAGGGCTATTTTAAGCCTGTTGGGCATGATACTTTCAATTTTCAGTGACTTGCTGAAGCGTGTGCCGCCTACATCCACATGGGCCATCCAGTTGCCGGTAGGGGCATCGGGGGAGGTAGCACAGGAGAAATTATAAAAGCCGTTAAGACCTTTTGTTTTTACGTTGGTATAAACAATCTGCCCCATGGGATTTACAAGCGAGAATGAGACAGGATGGCTGGGGGGCAGCATTTTGCTTTTATCTTCCAGGATAAAACTCAGGAATAATGAGTCGCCCGGGCGCCATACACCGCGTTCGCCGTATATAAAGCCCTTCAAATCATTGTCATTGCCCGAACCCGAAACATCGAAGGTGCTTAGCGACAGCGCATTGTTGGGATTGAGTTTAAGGTAACCGCGTTGTTTGTCCGATTTGGCAATCAGAAATGCAGGTACTTTGGTGGTTTTAAGTACAGCCATACCATCGCTGTTGGTGTTTTCGCTTACAAGGAATTGTTTCTGGTAGTTGTACAGTTCAATTTTTACATTCGACATAGGTTCAGTGGTGCGCAGGTCGGTAACAAACACATGCAGGCTGCCATCGGAAGGTTGCTTGGCCATGAGGCCAATGTCGCTTGTAAGAAAATTACGGCTGACACTTTTGTTGTAGTAGTACGATGGTTTGCAGGGGTCTTCTCGCTCACTCCAGTCGTAGTAATAATACTCATAATCATATTCTTCGTAATAATCATAATAATCGTAGTAATAATCGCTCATGACATCGTCGTTGGGGTTTTCGTGTCCAGCGTTTTTGAAGTTGGTAAGCGGTTTTTCCTGGCTGTCGCCACCACAGGGATAAGCGGAATTTTCTTTGGTAAACGACAGGTTCACCTGGTAGATGGCGCCGGGTTCTGTTTTTACAAGTTCTTCAAGATTAAGTGAAAAACGGTTCCAGTTGCTGTAGTCCACAATACCTTCTCCAGACAGCTCAATAGTTTTACTGAAGACCTGCCGGCCCAGGCGTTTAATTTCACGTTGCCCGTCCATTTCGTTTACCTGCAGGAATTGCAGTATATTGTCTTCGAATATTCTAATAATTTTAACATTCACCGATTTAAGGTTGACAGCTTCGAAAGGAAAAATAAGACCATCGGTGGTGGGCACAATAACACCCTTTCCTGTAAGTCTGATAGCTGGCTTTAGTTCTTCAAAGTTCAAAAATTTTGAAACACTTTTCTTAAGGCTTACCCCATGCGAGTTTCTGATGGCTTTGTCGATCAGCATCTGGACACTGCCTTTTAGAATGGCATTGGGGAAAAGTGTTATTTCGTTGTCTTCAACCAGGTAGCGAAAATCGGAAGGTAACCTGACAAGACCTTCAATAAGCTGTTCACCGGCCAGGGGGTCCGAAAACTGAACCACTATATTCTGGTCAGGGACCTGGCTGGTTTTAATTTTCATAATTTTAAAGTCATCCACAGCCGGTATTTCGACGCTCACATCGCTTTTTTCCTCAGCGTCAATAGGTTTTCCATTCCAGCTTATTTCGAGTTTTTGTTTATGGGCTTTGCGTTCCACGCTGTCGATGCTGAAAGTGTGTGTGCGTGTGGCCGGATCGTGTGTCCAGCTTATTTTAAGGTTCTGGTCGTTGCTTACTACAGATTCTATCTTTTCGTTTACAGCGGCATCGGCCGTGGTAAGTTGCCCGATGATTTTGACATACTTGTAATTTTTATCTTCAGGCGTGTCGTAGGGTTTTACATTAAGGATATCCACTTTCAATCCCTGTTTCATGGTAATGATGTGGAATTTGAAAGTTTTGAGGCTATCGGGTAGGCTCAACAACTTATCCATGTAAAAATCTATTTTGTACGTAGTACCATGTGGTAACTTTTCTGCCGGGCGGAATTCAACCGTTTGTTTATCGGTCCACCAGGTTTCGCCTTTTATTGCGGGATTGAAACGGAACAGTTCCACATCGGTAGCCTTACCTATCATATCATCGGTTGCGGCATCAAAACTTAGTTTAACCACTACTTTTGTTTCGGTCGAAACCACGCCCGATGTAAAGCCATTGATGTAATACCTGAATGCAGGGTTGATTTTAAAGTATGCATCGTCTTTTTCGGTGAACGACAGACGGGTGATGGCAAAAACTACCAGAGCGACAACTCCTATAAGAGCCAGCGCAATAAAAGCTTTACGTTTCATACGGCAAGGTTTAAAATGTGATTAACTAATAATTGGTCATATTTTGAGGCGACATAGACATAACCGGTATGGTGGACTGGCTGATGATAGCCTGGGCCGTAGAGCCTACAAAAAACTCTGCCCAGTCGTTTTCCTGCTGGGTCATAATCATAATCAGGTCGGCATCCACTTCATGGGCATAGTTAAGAATCATACTGGCCAGTGTATCTTTACCTTTTATTCCGGTGCGTATTTCGGCCGTGCACACCACGCTTCTTTCCGAAATGAAACGGCGCACTTCCTGTATTTGTTCAGATAGGTGGTTTACTATGGCCGTTTCGTCTGTCAACAGCGCCGAGAATACTTTTATGGCGGCATCGTAATATTTGGCCAGCTCTATGGCTTTTTCCACTTTGCGTTTGGTTTCCTTGGTAAGGTCGAGAGGCAGGACTATGGTGCTGCAGCCATTACGGAAGTCGTTGCCGCGAATAGTGATTACGGGGAACTTCACTTCTTTAAGCACATGCAGGGTGTTGGAGCCCAGATAGGCTCTTTTCTTGCTGTCGGGGGGCAGGCTGTTAACGCCAAGCACAATATATTTGGGCAGTATCTTCTCTGTTACTTCAATAATTTTTTCATAAACCTTCCCGTTTTCGAGCAATGGTTTAATAGTTACATCGGTTTTTTTGGCTGCTTTTTCAATAATCTTGTTCAGCTTGGCCATGCATTCATCCTGGTACTGTTTGGTCATCAGGTTCGACTGTACCTTTGAGAAAAACGGGATAAATGCGCCGCTGGTGGTTTCGGGTATCACATGCAACAGGGTTATGTTAACATTGTTAAGATAGGCCAGGTTGTAACTCTGTTCAAGGGCTATAAGCGATTGTTCCGAAAAATCAGTAGGAACCAGGATGCTGTTGTAAAATTCTTTCATACAATTATAAAATACAGATAAAAACACAAAAATACAAAACGTATGTATGTGCAGGATATTTTTATGGGAATAAATTATTTATTTCTTTTTTCGAAATAATTACATCTATGTATGTACAAATCAAACAGTCAATATATGCAAAATACAAAAGAACTCATTTTAAAAACATCACAACTTCATTTTCTGTAAAAGAGCCACTAGGGAATTGCTTTCGGATATGGCATTAAATAAAGGCATCACTATTTTTTTGTCAAGCCATATTCTGGGCGAAGTGTCAAAATTTACCCATCGGATTGGTATTGTTCATGAAGGGCGCCTGATACAGGAAATTGACGCACACGAACTCGAAATTTTATGTCAAAAAAGGCTGAGAATAAAAACTCTGCAAATTGATGAGACAAAACAGTTGCTTACCCAAAACAACGTGAATTTTTCCGAAACCGCTGATGTTTTTTTCGATATTACCGACGATAAATATATTAAAAATCCCGAACTACTCGCCTCATTATTGGTCGGTAATGCAATTTCGCTCACAACTCTTGTAGTGGTTGAAGAGGATTTGGAGTCGTATTTTTTAAGAACCATAAATATTTAAAGATGAAAGAATTTATTGTGGCACTTTGGGCCGAGTACCGTAAAATAAAAAATTCGAAAATTTTGTGGGCAACACTGATACTGTTCACGTTTATTCCGTGTATGATGG
>JAKIYU010000122.1 GCA_022708385.1 Bacteroidota bacterium
TTTCTGAATGGTTTAACTTTAATATTCGCATAATTTTTACTTTTAAATTTATGCAAATATACAATTTTTTTAATATTATTGATAGCGGTTTATTATGAAACACAATTTCCGGCCATGGCATGGACACATGGAGGCGAATTTGCTATAATAAGGAGTGTTATCGATTTCGATTTGTCGTTTATTCCTGCAAATTCTGCTGTAACTAATGCCTTGCTTTCGCTTTATGCCATAGACAACAATCTGGGAGAAGGATATCATTACGGCGTCAATAATGCATGGCTCGAAAGAATTATTTCACCTTGGGATGAATTTACAGTGACTTGGAACAACCAACCTGCCACAACCACACAAAACCGAGTAGCTCTTGCGGCTTCAACAAGTCCTACTCAGAACTATACAGATATAAACATTACCACCCTGATGCAGGATATTCTATCAAACCCCACTTCCGGTTATGGCATCATGCTAAAGTTGCAGGACGAAACTGTTTACCGCAACCTTAACTTTTGTTCGAGCGACCATGCCAATCCGGCACTGAGGCCAAAACTTTATATTTGTTATACACTGCCTGATATCGGCATGAATGACCATGTTCCGATTAATAACTTAAATGTTTTCCCCATCCCTGCTACTGAAGTTATATATTTTAAATATACAGGTGCTAATATAGGTAGTATGGGAATTGTCGTTTCAAATATACTCGGTCAAGTTGTAATGCAAATAGCTTCGGAATCATTTGTTAATGAACTTAATATCAGCCACTTAAACCCCGGACTGTATTTCTATAATGCTATTATTGACGGCAAAAGATTTTCAGGGAAGTTTATCAAAAATTAAGTGAACTAAAATATTTAGTGAGCTAAAATGCCTAAAATGAAATACTTGACAAAATATTTTAAATATTTTAGGCACTTTAGTTCACTTTAGTTCACTCTTAAATGCATCCAGACTCAATTTCTAACTTCACACTTTAAACTTCAAACTTCTTAATTCTTCACAATCTCAAACTCCGTCCTTCTGTTCTGCTGGCGGCCTTCGGCGTTGTCGTTACTGGCAATGGGTTTCTTGGGACCGTAACCTTTTGCTGTGAGACGTGCCTTGCTGATACCTTTTTGCACCAGGTAATTAACAACCGCATTGGCCCTGTCCTCCGACAGTTTTATGTTGTAGGCTTCACCCCCTACATTGTCGGTGTGGCCAGAAATCTCGACGCACAGGTTGGGCGCATAGTTGAGAAGCTCTATCAGGCGTGTCAGCTCCGAGGTGGATTCAGGGCGTAATTTGCTTTGACCCGAATCGAAGAATATATTTTTAAGGATAACCTTACTGCCGATGGCTATATTTTTCAGGTAAATATCTTTCTCAATAAGCTGGTAATCACTAAGTTCTGGTAGGTCGAAATTTTCGGAATGAAACAGGTAACCCTCGGCCTTAACAGCAATACCGTAATTAACCCCAGATGGCAGAGAGACCAGGAATTTGCCTGTAAGTTCATTTGAATGGAAAAGGGCGACCATTTGGTTCTTCACATTGTCGTATATCTCAATATCAGCCAGTACAGGTTTTTTAGTGAAGTCGTCGAGAATACGGCCTTTAAGAATTGTCAGGTTCATGGTAATCACTTCCACGGGCGGCTCGGGTTTTATTTCGCGTATGGGCTGTGCTATGCTTGCCAACAACTGGTCTTCATTGTCAACCATATTGGGCTTTTCAGGCCCCAGAAAGCGCATGCGGTAAATATCCCACTCGCCTTCGCCTCCTTCACGGTTAGATGTAACATAAGCATACTTGCCGTTGGCAGTTATAGTGAAGTATTTTTCATCGTAGGGTGTATTGATAGGATAACCCATATTTTCAGGCTTGGACCAAATACCATCTTTCCCCTGTACAGTTTTAAAAATATCGTAGCCCCCCATGGAATTATGTCCTTTCGAACTAAAATACATGGTCTTGCCATCGGGATGGTAATAAATAGCGCCTTCATCAAGGGGGGTGTACAGGTCGTAGCCAATACGCTGGCCTTTACCCCACTGATTGCGTTTACGGTCCATGATACCGCTGAAAAAGATGTCGGGATTGCCCATCTGGTCAGAAATAAAATAAATCTTTATGCCATCGTGCGAAAAGCTGGCCTGCGTTTCGTTAAAAGTGGTGTTAATGGTAGTGGGCATCACTATCGGGTCACCCCATTTGTCGCGCACCAGTTTGCTCTCGTAAATATTGCTGTTATTGCCGGCATCCACCTTATGCAGGTACATCTGCTGACCATCGGGCGAAAGAGCTACCGCTTCGTCGTGCCCGTCGGTGTTCAATGGAGGCCCCATGTTTACAGGCTTTTGCCATTTGCCGTCTTTCTTATACATAATGTAAACATCCGAAAAATATTTCCCATCCACATCTTTTTTGCCTCCTGTAGCATCAGGACGGCGTGAATTGAATATCATAAACTCCTCATCGGCCGTAATTGAAGCACTATAATCGGAATAAGGGGTATTGATATCTTCCATATTGCTTACAAACACCCGCACCGGTTTTTCGAAAAGCTTTTTGGCATTTTGTGTGTCAAGAATTTCGTTTTTCAGAGCCCGTTTGGTATTCTGAAGCTGTTTTTTGCTTAAAGTTAATTGATATTCCTTATAGCTTTCAACAGCCTTATCATATTCGTTCAGGTATTTATACGATTGTGCCAAAAGGTAATAAGCGTCGGCATCAATATTTTCCTCGTCAAGGCTGATGGCTTTTTCTAAATGTGCGGCCGCTTTCGATTTTTCCCAGGTGTTGAGGTAGCATTTACCCAGATTAAAGTTTAGTTCACTGTTGTTTGGGTTGAATTTCTGTGCATCAAGATAGTTTGTTAAGGCTTGTTCGTAATAAAAAATAGCAAGATTTTCCTTTTTTTCTTCAATGGCTTTTTCGGCCTGCTTTAAAAAACCATCGCCTTTTTTAATGCTTTCCAAAGCCTGTTTAAGACCTTCACTGTTATCTTTAAAATTTTTCGACTTAAATTCTATATTTTGTGCATTTAAACAAGTTGTGGCCAATAAGGTTGTAAATAAAATATATAGTACTTTTTTCATAACGTCTTCAAAATTTATTATTCGCACTCGGCCTGATAAAATTTTACGGCTGTTTTTTCACCCAGTTTGCCAGCAGCCGACCAGTCCTTGCAGGCGCCATTCTCATCGAAAAGGAGTTCTTTGGTATTGCCCCTGTTGAGGAATGCCGTTGCATATTTTTGATTGATTTGCAGGGCCATATCAAAGTCCTTAATGGCTTTGTCATATTCTT
Organism: Bacteroidota bacterium; assembly: GCA_022708385.1. Lineage (GTDB taxonomy): Bacteria > Bacteroidota > Bacteroidia > Bacteroidales > PXBB01 > JAKIYU01. The sequence goes on from JAKIYU010000122.1 coordinate 3,289, forward strand.
TGAGTTTCTGATAGGCAATGCCTCTGTTGTTGTAGGCTATCTCATACTTGTCGTTTATGCGGATGCAACTGCTGAAATCATCAATGGCTTTCTTATAGTCTCCTTTTTCGAGGTGGATTGTGCCCCGGTTATTGTAGGCAATAAAATAATCGGGGTCGGTCGATATGCCTTTGCTATAGGCTTCAATGGCGCCGTTAAGGTCTTTGTTTTTCTTTTTGGCACTGCCCAAGTTATTATACACATAAGCCAGCCGAGGATTAATCGAAATGGCTTTTTCATAGTCGGCAATGGCGCCTTTTACATCATTGTTCATGAGCCGTGTGCTGCCCCTGTCGTTATAGGCCTGAGCATAATCGTCCTTTAAAAGGATAGATTTGTTAAAACTTTCAAGGGCATCCTTGTAATTGCCCTGCCTGAAACGAATGCCACCCATTTCATAATAGGGCTTATAATTATCAGGCTGGCTGAACAAAATCTCCGTGTAGTCTTCCACAGCCTTTTCAAGATCATTCATAGCCAGCGATACTTCTGCCCGTTTGAACAACGCTTTGATATTATTCTCTTTTTCTATGATGGCAGAGAAACTTTTATAGGCATCCTTGTACATCTTATTAGCATACTGGGCGATACCCAGATTATACCAGGCCATAATAAAATCGGGGCGAATTTTTACAGCGTCCTGAAAACTCTTTATGGCTTCTGAATATTGCTTTTTATCAAAAAACGACAAACCGGTATTATAGGCTTGCTGCGATTCCTTTAGCGTTCGGGCATCCATGTTGAGGGCGGCAATGGAATCGCGGTATCGTATCTCTTCGGGTGTCAGAAAAGGTTCATTCTCCTGCGCACTTAGTAATGATACAAATAAAACAATAATATGGGTCAGAAATAGGCGTCCTGTCATAGCTCTTCTTTTTTAATTATCAGAACGCTAAAATAAAAAATGTTTTTTTAAAATGAGGGGAGCTTAGATTTTTTATTTTTTAACAAATGCTCTTATAAACACATAAACACTAAGTCTAATATAACAAGAATATCTTAGTTTAATCAATTATCGGTAATTGAGTTTATAATTTAACCAGTATTTAAAAATTTATAAAATTTCTAATATACCTTCTGTGAAAAACAGAATTAATTATTTCTTTTTTATGAATAAAAGTTTGGTTATAGGGCAGATAGCCTCGTGTACTGTATAACGCACTTCTGCTTTCATACCATCTTTTATGGGCGACAACCACCACTCCACTTCTTTTTCGTGTATAAGGACACCAGGAAATATTGTGCTTATTATACTGCATCCAAGCCGGTAAGCTATACCTGTCTTTTCATGATAAATTTTTTCGTACAAGTTTGCCGTTCGAAAACAAAGCACTGCCAATATTACCGCTGACAGTTTTGTCGGCTTTTATATTTATGGCTACAGTTGCAAGACCGGGAGTAAATTCAAATTTCATCCAGCGTGGCTCGGTACACACCACTACCTTATGCCTGGCAGTTTCTCACTGTCGTGTCCAATCGGTTGGAGCACCCCACTTGCTGCATGAACAAAGAAATAAGAATATGAATGTCAAAATACTGCATACATGGTAATATGTAGATTTTTTTAAAAAATTGAATTTATTTTGAAATAATAAATTATTTCGCTGAAATAATTTATTCTAATGTTAAACAAACATTTTATTTCAGTGTAAAAAAAAATTGTTAAATTTCATGAATAAATCAATTATTATCTTTGCCCAAAAATCAAAAATTACACCCATGAACACATGCGATACCCTGCTGAAACACCGCAGCATAAGGCAATACAAGAGCGACGCCATAGCAGACGACATACTCGAAAAAATCCTGATAGCCGCTTCGCGGGGAGCGACCACAGGCAATATGCAACTCTACAGCATTATTGTTACCAGAGATGAAGCCCGTCGCAAAGTCCTTTGCCCCCTGCATTTTGGTCAGAAAATGGTGGAACAGGCCCCTGTGATACTTACCTTTTGTGCCGACCTTAACCGATTCCATCAATGGTGCGAAGCCCGTAATGCCGAAAAGATTTACGATAATTTTCTGTGGTTTTATAATGGCACTATCGATGCTGTAATTGCTGCCCAGAATGCTGTGTTAGCTGCCGAAGACTTGGGCCTTGGCACCTGCTATCTGGGTACAACAACTTATATGGCACCGCAGATAATCGAATTCTTCAACCTCCCTCAAGGGGTAGTGCCTGTTACCACTGTAGTTTTAGGTTATCCGGCCGAAAACCCTCCCCTGACCGACCGCCTGCCCCTGGAAGCCGTAGTTCACGACGAAACCTATACAGACTATACTTCAGAAACCATCGACAAGCTTTACAGTGAAAAAGAAAGTTTACCGCTTACAGCTGAGCTTGTTAAAACCAATCAGGTCGAAAATCTGGCACAGGTTTTCACTTTAAAGAGGTATAAAAAGCAGGACAACATACATACCTCAAATATATTCCTCGATACAATTAAAAATCAAGGCTTTTTCCATTCGTAGGTATCTCAGGCTAAAGCTGTACTCCTGTAAAGGATATATTGAAAAAATCAAGTGATAAACTACTTCGATTTTATCATGGTAAGCACCATTTTAAACTTCTCAATGGCATTTACTGCATGCGGTATGTCTGCCGGCATAATTATGCTTTCGCCTTCTTTCAGAATGTATGCCTGCCGGTTGATAATAATCTCAGCCTGTCCTTCAATAACCTGAATCATGGCATCGAAAGGGGCCGTGTGCTCGCTCAGGTTTTGACCTTTGTCGAACGAGAACAAAGTGACATTTCCCGTTTCCTTTTTAAGAATTATCTTGCTCACGACAGAGCCTGATGCATAATCAATTTCATCTTTAAACCTGAAGGTTTTTGATTTGTTAAATTCGTTGGTTATCATAAGTTTAATTTTTTTAAGAGTTTGAAGTTTGAAGTGTGAAGTTTGCCTATCGCCAGATAGGTACTTAAAGTTAGGAATTTTAATGTGATAATTGAAAAGATTCAATGATAAACTGTCTTTAAACTTCACAATTAGGTGGCTTCTGAGCTGATATATTGCCCCAAAGGCCATCGGTTCAAGTGTAGTTCTGCTACGCCCGTATGACAACTTTAGACACTTTTTACCCTGAGACCTGCCGAAGGGTAGCTCACTTTAAACTTTAGGCACTTCACACTTCAAACTTCACACTGTATTAATTAAGAAATATTTTCATGTCCTCATCCACAGTCCCTATTCCTGCAATGCCGAAAGTGTCAACTAAAACTTTTGCCACGTTGGGCGAAAGGAAGGCCGGCAGGGTAGGGCCGAGGTGAATTTTCTTTACGCCGAGCGACAACAAGGCCAGCAGAACGATAACAGCCTTTTGTTCATACCATGCGATATTGTAAGCAATGGGCAGCTCATTAACGTCTTTAAGCTGAAATACCTCCTTAAGTTTAAGAGCAATAACTGCCAGGGAGTAGGAATCGTTGCACTGTCCGGCATCAAGCACACGGGGAATACCGCCAATATTACCCAGGGGCAGTTTGTTGTAACGGTACTTGGCGCAACCTGCCGTCAGAATAACCGTGTCTTTCGGGAGCTTTTCGGCAAATTCCGTATAATAGTCTCTGGACTTCATACGTCCGTCACATCCGGCCATTACAAAAAACTTGCGGATAGCGCCACTCTTTACAGCATCCACCACTTTATCGGCAAGCGCCATGACCTGGCTATGAGCAAATCCACCTATTATTTCACCACTTTCGATAGCTGTAGGTGGCGGGCATTTTAGGGCATGGGCAATAATTTCCGAGAAATCTTTTTTGCCGTCAGCTCCAAGTGGGATGTGTTTGGCGCCTTCGAGACCTGCCGCACCTGTGGTGTAAATTTTATCTTTGTAAACGGCATTGTTATGCGGGGGTACTATACAATTTGTGGTAAACAGTATGGGCCCGTTAAAGGTAACAAACTCCTCGCGTTGTTTCCACCAGGCATTGCCATAGTTGCCTACAAAATGTGTGTATTTTTTAAATGCCGGATAATAGTGCGCCGGAAGCATTTCACTATGGGTGTAAACATCCACGCCGGTACCCTCGGTTTGCGCAAGCAGTTGCTCCATATCTTTAAGGTCGTGCCCGCTTATCAGTATCCCCGGCTTATTGCTGACGCCTATGTTAACCTTTGTTACCTCCGGATTACCATAAGTTGCCGTATTGGCCTTGTCGAGCAATGCCATCACTTTAACACCATGAGCGCCACATGCCATTACAAGGTTTACCAGTTGTTCCGCACTGAGCGTATCATCAGTAGTGGCGGCCAAACCCTTTTGCATAAAGGCAAATACATCAGGGTCGCTATA
>JAKIYU010000123.1 GCA_022708385.1 Bacteroidota bacterium
CCGTGTAAATGCGGGCAGGGTCAATGCTGAATCTTGTGTTAAGGTCGCTCAGCATGCTGCTGTATAAACTTTCGGTAGTGGCCCAGGGGGTGCCGTTTTTCGAATTGTTCGACCCTGCCACTATATAGCCGTATTTTTCGGCTTCCTCACGGAACAAGGTCACCGGCTGCATGCCATCCCCATGCGAATCAAACGCTATAATAAGCGGCCAGGTTTTGGTGGAATCGTACCCCGAGGGCACATACAAGGCGTAATTAACGGCACGGTCTTTAAAGCAAACATTTTTTTTTGTAATTGTTCCTTTTTGTATAATAGACAAATTATCTTTTTGCTTAGAAGCTGTTGAATTACAAGAAAAAAAGAAATAGGGCAAAATGAATACAAAAAAAGACCAAATTGTTTTTTTATTCATAATATAAAGCAATTTATAAATTTAAAAAACTAAAATTTAGTATTCTTTTTTTTAAAATATGAAGTTAGCTGTTTTTTTTATAATACATTTACACTGTCAAAATTACTAAGAATAATCTATGCTGAAGGAAATTACTTTTGCTTTTTCACCTTGCCCTAACGACACCTTTATGTTTGATGCTCTGGTTAATGGCAAAATTGATAAGGAAGGTTTAAATTTCAGGTTTGTTGTGGAAGATGTGGAGCGTCTTAATGAAAAGGCTATTAATGAGGTTTACGATGTAAGCAAGCTGAGTATTCATGCTTTCTGTCATGTAGCGGTAGATTATGTCGGTTTAACTTCGGGGGGGGCATTTTGCGACGACTTTGGGCCTGTTTTGGTATCGAAAGACAATTATACACAGGAAGATATTAAAAACCTTGTAGTAGCTATACCAGGGCTGTTTACATCGGCTGCGTATATATTCAGGATTTTTTTCAACCCGAGGAAATTTTTACCGGTTCTTTTTTCAGATGTTGAAAAGGTGGTGTTTGAAGGCAAAGCCGACATGGGGGTAATTATTCACGAAAATGTGTTTTCTTTCCATGAAAAGGGGCTTAAAGAAGTTCTAAATCTGGGTAAACTGTGGCAGGAAAGGTTCAGCTTGCCAGTACCACTGGGTTGCATTGCTGTAAGAAGAAGTTTGCCAGGAGAAGTACAGAAAAAAATTAACAACCTGATACAGAAAAGCCTTAAATATGCCTTTGAAAATCCAACAGATTCGTATAATTTTGTAAAGCGATATGCCCCTAAAACCAGTGACGACATCATTAAAAAGCATATCGATACCTATGTCAATGCCTACAGCTTACAAATGAACCAGAGCGCTTTCGATGCGGTAAACATACTCTACAATGAGGGTGTTATGCAGGGCGATATTCAGGAAATAAACGAAGACTTATTTATTAAAGATATTTTATGATAGTTATAACAGGAGCCGCAGGTTTTATTGGCAGTTGCCTAGTCAGAAAGTTTAATAAACTGGGTGTAAATGAGCTTGTGCTTGTGGACGATTTTTCGAATGAAACAAAGAACAAGAATCTGGCCTTTAAAACCTTTAATAAGAAAATTGACAGGACTGAGTTTTTCGATTGGCTGGGCTTACATTTTAAGAAAATTAAAATGATATACCATTTGGGTGCCCGAACGGATACTACCGAGTTCAATATGGAAATATTAAACACGCTCAACTTCGAATACAGCAAAAAAATCTGGCAGGCCTGTGCCAAATACAATATTCCTCTGGTTTATGCCTCATCGGCTGCTACTTATGGCAGTGGCGAAATGGGTTATGATGATAATCATGAAATAATACCCTCTTTAAAGCCGCTGAATCCCTATGGTGTTTCAAAAAATGAATTTGACAAATGGATTTTACTGCAAGATAAAAAACCTCCCTTTTGGGCCGGGCTAAAATTTTTCAATGTATATGGGCCTAATGAATATCACAAAGGACGTATGGCGTCGGTTATATTTCATTCATTCAGGCAGATAAGCGAAAAGGGATATATAAACCTGTTTCGTTCTCACAATCCGGCTTATGAGGATGGTAAACAGTTACGCGACTTTATTTACGTAAAAGATGTGGTTAAGGTTTGTCTCTTTTTTCTCAGGCACAAAAAACACAGCGCTATTTATAATCTAGGCACAGGGCAGGCCCGTACGTTTCTCGACCTGGCACAGGCTACTTTCAATGCTATGGGTATAAAACCTGATATCCGGTTTATTGATACGCCTTTGGATATCCGCGATAAATACCAGTATTTTACAGAGGCAAAAATGACGAAACTTAAGAATATTGGCTACTATAAGCCGTTTTACAGCCTTGAGAATGGGGTGGAAGACTATGTGACGAAATACCTTTCGGGAAATAGCTATTATTAATCAGCGCGCAAAAGTATTGTATTTCATTATACACCAAAGCGCTCTGAATCCATCTTTCCAGTTTATTTTTTTGCCTTCGGTATAGGTGCGGCCATAATAGGATATGCCTACTTCGTATATACGGATATTTTTAATCCTTGCTATTTTGGCTGTTACTTCCGGTTCAAACCCAAAGCGGTTTTCGACAAGATTAACGCTTTTAATGATGTCGGCTCTGAACATCTTGTAACAGGTTTCCATATCCGTAAGGTTCAGATTGGTAAAGGCATTGGAAAGAAATGTCAGGAACTTGTTGCCGATAGAGTGCCAGAAGAATAAAATGCGGTGCGGGTTACCCCCCATAAATCGGGAACCGTAAACCACATCGGCAAAGCCATCCAAAACAGGCCTGAGCAACAGGTTAAATTCATTGGGGTCGTATTCCATGTCAGCATCCTGAACAATAACGTAGTCGCCTGTGGCATTCTCTATACCTGTTCTTATGGCAGCCCCTTTGCCTTTGTTTACAGGGTGTGCAATGTAAGTTATGGCCGTTTCGGTATGCGAGCCGATAAAAGATTTTACAGCCTCCTCGGTATTGTCTTTCGAACAGTCGTTAACCACTATTATTTCTTTAACTGCTTGTCCGATGAGCGTTACAGCACACAGCTTTTCCAATATCACATGTATGGTCTTAGCCTCATTGTAAGCAGGAACTATAATGGATAACTTCATAATGGAATAATTTAGGTCAAAAGTAATAAAAATTCTGTTAGAAAAATTTTTGTACCTTTATTCAATAATACCTGCAATCTCTGATGAATATCCTGTACATCTCATACGATGGCATGACCGACCCCCTCGGGCAGTCGCAGGTAATACCTTACCTGAAGTACCTTTCGGGATGCGGACACCACATTACTGTGCTGAGTGCCGAAAAGCGTCAGAATTTTAACCGCAATGCCCATACAGTAAGCCGTTTGCTTAATGAAAAAGCCATTACCTGGCAATATATCCGTTATAGTGCTCGACCACCCGTATTTTCAACTATTTGGGATGTGTATAAGCTTAAAAGCAAAGCCCTGAAACTTCATCGGCACAAAACTTTCGATATCGTGCATTGCAGAAGCTATATTGCTGCGTTAGCCGGTTTATATCTGAAACGAAAAGCAAAACTGAAGTTTGTTTTTGATATGAGGGGATTCTGGGCCGATGAACGCATTGACGGCGGTTTGTGGAATCTTAAAAACCCTGTTTACAAGACCATTTACACATATTTTAAAAATAAGGAAAAAGAATTTATTAAGAGCGCCGATTATATTGTGGTACTTACCGAAAAAGCACGAAAAATAGTCGCTGACTGGCAAATAAAAATCTCTAATGCGCCTGTTGCAGTGATTCCCTGTTGTGTTGATACAGAATTGTTCTCGCCTCAAAGCGTGAATGCCGATAAAATATCAGAAAAGCAAAGGCAACTGGGAATTCAGGCATCTTGGAAAATAATAACCTATCTGGGCTCACTGGGCACTTGGTATATGCCCGATGAAATGATGGCTTTTTATAAAATGCTGCAGCAACAAAAACCTGAATACCGGTTTATGTTCATAACGTACGATGAACCATCTGCCGTTTACAAACTGGCTGCAAAACAGGGTGTGGCACCCGACCGGTTGATAATAGTTAAAGCTTCACGCGAGGAAGTCCCCCTTTTACTTTCTATAACCGATATAGCCCTTTTTTTTATCAAGCCGGTTTTTTCAAAAAAAGCCTCATCGCCTACCAAACAAGCTGAACTGATGAGCATGGGTGTTCCTGTTATCTGTAACGATGGCATTGGCGATACTACGGAAATTATTCTGCAAAATAAAGCCGGCGCCGTTATTATGAATTTCACACCCGAAGCCTATACAGGTATTATAAATGCTGTTGACAAGCTGTGTGAACTGAATAAAGAACATATCCGCAATGCTGCTGAAAGGTATTTCTCACTCGAAAAGGGAGGGGAAATTTACAATAAAATATATATGCATTTGAAAGATGTAAAATAATGAAAAAAAACAAATTAAAAGAAACCCATTCCGAAATTATAAACCTGTTGTGCAATAAACAAGTAGCTGAAGCTCTGGCAGCACTTAAAACCATGCTTGATGAGGCACAAAACGATAATTTTATCATCCAGTATGATAATTACGTAAACACCTATCAGATGCTGCTTAAATACACAATTAAAAGAGTTGAAGACCCCCAAAGGCCTTTTATTTACACACTACTCATAAAGAATTTGCTGGAACTTAACGACAAAATAAAAGAATACCTTGTCGAAGAAGTTAATATGGGAACGACGCTTAATAAAAAAACAATACTTTCAAAAAGCAGGTCTGTTTTTCAAAATCTTGATGAAATAGTCAAAGTAGATAGTTTATCGGATGATTTATCGGAAATAATTCCCGCGTTTGAAACAGAAAAAGACAATAATCAGGATAAGGCTGATTTTTACAATGAATTATTTTACATGGTTTGGCTTAGCGACCACTTTACAGAAGAAGAAGCCGAACTGCTTAAACGTTTTTTTAAATCGCGCCATAGCGAATGGTATTTCCGTGTTTTAATTGTAAGCGCTCTTGCACTCAATGCCATGCGGTACTTTCAGCCTTTAAAAATGCATCTGCTTACAGAACTAATACTGGAAGCCGAAACACAAATTGCAGAAAGGGCTTTTACAGGGCTGATGTTTGCTTTGTATATACACGACAGGAGACTGAAGTATTATCCTGAAACCGAAAAAATAATTGCGGCATTAAAAGGCCATGTTTTTACCCGGTTTTTTATTATTCAGGTTATTAAAGCCCAGGATACAGAAAAATTTTCGAAAAAGTTCAGGGAAGAAATTATGCCCGATATTATTAAACACGCACCCAAAATTCAGGATAAACTGGAATTGGACGACATTCTGCCAGATAATGGCGAAGATGAAAAAAATCCGAAATGGCGGCAAATCCTTAACGAAAACCCCGACCTGATGGATAAACTCGAAGAATTATCGAAGTTGCAAATGGAAGGGACCGATGTGTTTATGAGCACTTTTGCTATGCTTAAAAATTTCAGCTTTTTTAAAACCATGCCCCATTGGTTCCTACCCTTCTACAAAGAAAATAATATGGTGGCGTCGGTATTGGCAGAAGAAGATGAAGATTTTAGAATGACTTTTCTTGAAGCCCTCGAAAAGTCGGGACACATGTGTAATTCGGATAAATATTCTTTTTGCCTGAATGTTAAAGATTTGCCCGCCACACAGAAAAAAGTCATGCTCCAGATGTTCAAGCAGGAACTCGAAAGCATTAATGAAGTAAATGAGGACGACGATTTGCTTAACCGCTCACTGCTGTCGAAAAGAATAATAACGGCATACATTCAGGACTTGTACCGGTTTTTCAAATTATACAGGGAGAAAAATGAATTCGATGATATTTTTTCTTATAAACTCGATTTTTACAATAAGGAGTTTTTTCAAAAATACTTTGCCGATAATGATTTGCTTGTAAAAGTTGTTGATTTTTATTTCGAAAGCAGTCATTTTAATGAAGCAGCCGAAATTTACTGTTTACTTATTAACAATGGGAGGCATACACAAACCATTTTTGAAAAAGCAGGCTTTGCTTTTCTGCAGTTAGCCAAATATGACGATGCTATTGAAATGTTTAAAAAAGCCGAACTGTTTGAGTCCACGACTTGGATAAACCTTAAGATAGCCCAATGTTATACAAAAAAAGGAAACTACAGCGAGGCCCTTTTTTATCTGAAAGAGGCAGAAAAAATTGACCCCGATAATTCTAAAATACAACTGCAAATTGCCAATACTTATCTCAGTATGGAGGAAGTTGATACAGCCCTGAGCCATTATTTTAAACTCGAATTGCTAACTGCATCCAACCCGAAAGTGATGCGTCCGATAAGTTGGTGCCTTTTTGTTCTTGGCCGCTTCGAAGAAGCTGAAAATTATTTCAATAACATTATCAGCAGTAATCAGTTCAACAAATATGACCTGATGAATTATGGGCACTTACTGCTTGCAACAGGGCGAGATGAACAGGCAACGACCTGTTATTTAAAATGTATCCAGCTAAAAGGAAACAGTTTCGAAGACTTCCTGCACAGCTTTTACCAAGATAAAAAACACTTGCTAAAGCATGGTGTTTCAGAAGAAACACTCAATTTTATATTGGAATACATCAGAATGAACAAATAGAAAAAATCAATTAGTGCAATATTCATAATTTTGTACATAAACATTACAGAATGAAAAAATTTTTATGGTTTATTTTTTTACTGATGAGTGGCAGCCTGCAACTGTTCAGTCAAAATGATACGTATTCACGCGTGCTTATTGAAGTAAACAAAGAGAATGTAAAAGACATTACAGGTTTGGGTATTTCGCTCGAAGGCTATTTTTACGGTAACGGCTTTGTGTCGGAAATGTCGGCCCATGACCTCAGCAAACTCGAAAAAAATGGTTTTACTTATACGGTGTTGGTAAGCGATGTGAAGGCACATTATGTGAAACAAAACGAAGTTTTTATTAAAAACCCCGAATTGCTAAAAATTAAAAGTACCACTTGTCAGCAACTGCCTTACGAAACACCCATGGGGTTCAGCCTGGGCTCTATGGGGGGATTCCTGACTTACAACGAAATGCTGGCCCACCTCGACAGCATGTATGCCCATTATCCTCAGCTTATTACACAAAGACAAGCTGTTGATACCTTTAATACCATCGAAAACCGTCCTGTTTACTGGCTTAGAATTTCGAATAATCCCAATGTTTTACAGAATAAACCCAAAGTGCTTTACACGGCCTTAACTCATGCACGGGAACCGGCCGGTATGCACCAGCTTATATTTTTTATGTACTATTTACTCGAAAATTATAACCTGCATCCCGATATCACCAATTTAATAAATAATTTCGAATTGTATTTTATTCCCTGTGTTAACCCCGACGGGTATATATACAATATAACTACAGATCCGCAAGGAGGGGGCATGTGGCGAAAGAACAGAAGGAATAATGGCGGCGGCAAGTTCGGAATAGACCTTAACAGAAACTACGGTTATATGTGGGGGTGCGACAACCAGGGCTCATCGCCCGACCCTTCCGACGACACTTACAGGGGGACAGCTGCATTTTCGGAACCTGAAACACGGCTGGTTAAAGCCTTTTGCCAGAAATTTCACTTCAAAGCAGCCATAAACTATCACACGTATAGTAATTTGTTTATAAACCCTTACAATTATGCCGAAAATGTTTCTACT
>JAKIYU010000124.1 GCA_022708385.1 Bacteroidota bacterium
GTCTAATATAGTTTAATTGATTTTCAATCGGCATATCATTCAAAATTACAAAATGTTATACAACAAAGGTAATCGTAATTATTTTTTTTCTAATTTTATTAAAAAAAGTTTATGAAACGTCCAGGGATATTTGCCAGCTTAATAATTGTTTTTATTATGTTTTGTTTACATTGTTCCATAAAGGCGCAAAACATAGTTTTCGGCCCCCGTACGGGCATAAATATTATAAATACTTACAAAACCGCTTATGACAAAAGCCTGTACAGCTTTGGTTATGATTTTGGGCTGTATGCTGAAAAGTCCGTTTACAAGAATTTCTCAATAGGCCTTGAATGCAATCTGACCCAAAAGAAACAGGCCTTCAGCACCCTTACTTATGGTTCATTTTTTAAAACTGTTGATGCATTCCTGACCGGCTTTGGCAGCCTTTTACCTGTTGATATAAGCATTGAAGACATACTCGAAAGTGCCCTTGGAAGTTCATCTGAGCTCATCAATGATACTGTTTTTAATTATTACAGGGGAATGACCCATTACACCTACATTGAGCTTCCGCTTTTACTGTCGTATAAGTATAAAAAGCTGGTTATTGAAGCCGGACCCTGTTTCAGTTTTCTAGCCGGGGCTACCACCTACAGTCTGAGCAAACAGGAAATACCTCTCCTGGACATGCTTCCCAAAGAAGTCTTTGACACCATTGACTACGGGGCCTATATTTACGGCACCATGACTTCTTTATTTCCGGCCTACAGTGATACGCTTTTTGACGAGACCTCATCGGTGCAAGGAATATCCAAATTCAATACAGGTATTGTAGCAGGGCTCAACTACCAAATATGCAACAACTTATCTCTGACATTAAGGTACTCACACATGTTTTCTTATGTAAATACGGATGGCGGAAATAAAAACAGGCATAGTTTAGTTAATGTAGGATTGAAGTACAATTTAGGAAGCCTGATATATGGAAAACCCTTGCTATGAAACAACAATAAACCAAACGCGGCACATGACAATATAGAAACTTTATTAAGAGCTTATATTTTTATTTGATTCCCTATTTTAAACAGATTTGCAGATACAGAAAAAAAATATTACACCCCATCAAAAAAAGGTTTTATACCTTTGTAAAGTTGATTTTGTGTGCTGTTGGCGGATTAATTTTTTATTTTAACTATTTCAAAAATTCTCAATTACTGATATATCATGACACAAGCTATAGTAATAGTCATTTGTTCTTTATTATTATTGGCCTATATATTTGACCTTACTTCTTCTTTTACGAAAATTCCCTCTGTAATACTGCTGTTGCTTTTAGGATGGCTGGGGCGACAGATAATAGATTTTCTCGGTTTTAAAATGCCTGACTTTTCTGTGCTTCTGCCAGTTATCGGTACTATCGGGCTGATACTGATTGTTCTTGAGGGCGCCATGGAACTGAAGATAAATAAATCCAAAGTAGGTTTGATAAACAAATCGCTTTTTCCTCCCCTCATTTCAATGCTGGCGTTAGCCTTCTTAATTGCAGTTATATTTCATTATTATGGTGGTTTTTCGTTTATTCACTGCCTTATCAATGCGGTGCCATTTTGTGTTATCAGCAGTGCCATTGCGATACCGAGTGTAAAATCCCTGGCAGCATCGGACAGAGAGTTTGTGGTTTACGAAAGCAGCCTTTCAGATATAACAGGAGTACTATTTTTTAATTTTATTTCATTAAATGAAACATTCGATATTTCTTCATTAGGGCACTCATTTTTACAACTTATCATCATAACTCTTGTTTCCTTAATTTCCACAGTAGGTTTGTCATTTCTATTGAGTAAAATAGAGCACCACGTAAAATTTATACCCATAATTGTACTGGTTATATTAATATATGCCATAACCAAATCTTTTCATCTGCCTTCTCTCATTTTTATCCTTTTGTTCGGCATTGTCCTGGGTAATCTCGAAGCATTGAAGCGCTTTAAGTGGATTGAAAAATTCCGCCCGGACATTCTGGACAAGGAAGTAAAACGCTTTAAAGAACTGACCTTTGAAGCATCATTTCTGATACGTGCCATATTTTTTTTATTGTTTGGTTATTTAATTGACACAAATGAAGTATTGAACACTGACACAATTATTTGGGCAGTGGGTATAGTAGCTGTTATTTACATCTTCAGGTACTTACAACTCAAATTTTCGGGCCTTGCCATTAAACCGTTGATATTTGCAGCTCCCAGGGGACTAATTACCGTGTTATTATTTCTATCAATTGAAAAAACGCAAAGCATATCACTTGTAAACAAATCACTTGTTATTCAGGTTGTATTGCTCACAGCTTTTATTATGATGGCCGGTTTTATTACTACCAGGAATGCAGTGAAAGATTAATTATTCACTTAAAAAAAAGATTATGATTTCAAGAAACTACAAAACCGAATTACCCAAAGAGAATCCACACAAAGTTGACGTCAGGCAGGTGTACGATGACCCGTCGGCACAAATCATGCACATCACACTGCAACAGGGAGAGAAGTTAAAGCCTCATAAAACACCCGTTGATGTGGTATTTTATATCCTTGAGGGCATGCCTTCCGTTCATATTGGGAATGAAGTAATGACTTTCGGACCAGATACTTTGATTGAAAGCCCCGCCCAAATAGTACATTTCCTGAGCAACGAGGGCAAAGTATAGGCACGCATCCTGGTTATTAAAGCACCACGCCCTGTAATTCCGACCAAAGTTTTATAAATAAACGAGACACATGAATTCAGAAAGCCATTACATTAGGCAAGACGATATTCCGGAAGTATTCAGGCTGACCACGCCCATAAACCAGACGCATTACCTGATAAACGGGGAACTGCATTTCTGGCATGGCGATTTTGAAACATTCACCACTCATGGATGCTTTCAGGGAAGCCTTTCCAAATGGTGTGGTAAATATTGTGTATGGCAACGGACAGGAAGTCATTGAGCCCATCATGTCATCGGGTAAAGTAAATGTGCTGGCTTTTATTGGGCCATGCAAAGTAGCCGATATTCTCAAGAAACAACACCCTTACCCTCACCTGCTAAAGTCGGTTCTGGGGCTTGAAGCAAAAAAACCGGCCATCATTCTGCACGATGCCGATTTGGAGAATACCGTGAAGGAGTGTATTACAGGCGCCCTGTCGTTCAACGGGCAAAGATGCACGGCCTTAAAAATTCTGTTCGTTCAGGAAAGTCTCTATGATGATTTTATTGAAAAATTCAGTTGTGCGGTTGACAATCTGACATTAGACCTGTCCTGGAACCAACAGGTAGATTTGACGCCTTTACCCGAAAAAGACAAACCGCTCTGGTTATCGGAACTGGTAAAGGATGCGTTAGAAAAGGGTGCAGTCGTATGCAATAAAAAGGGAGGTATCGTTGATGACACCTCATTTTTTCCTGTGGTACTGACAAACGTCAGCAAAGACATGCGCATTTATCACGAAGAGCAGTTCGGCCCGGTGATTCCGGTTATCAAATTCAGGGATATTGCCGAACCGCTTAACTATGTGGTGGAGTCGAAGTATGGCCAACAGGCGAGCATTTTCGGCCAGGACCCGCAACAAATATCGTTACTTACCGATACGTTAGTTAACCAGGTTTGCCGTGTCAATATCAATTCCCAATGTCAGCGGGGTCCCGACATTTTTCCATTTACAGGCAGGAAGGATTCAGCCGAGGCTATCCTCTCGGTCAGCGATGCATTGCGGGTATTCTCCATACGTACCATGGTGGCCCTGAAAGAAACCGACCTGAATAAGAAAATACTGACGGAGATACTTAATGAAAAGAGGTCCGGCTTTATCAGAACAGATTATATACTCTAAAAAATAATAATAAAGCAATAATAAATTTACATTTGTATAAAATAGTTAATTCTCCACTATTCAATTATTTATGAGAAAATTTATCCTTATTTTATCCCTGCTGGTCTTAATGTCCGGTAGAATATTCAGCCAGAACAACGACACCATTACTGTGCAAACCTTCACTTTTGGAGCGCCCCAGGAAGCCTGGTTTAATTTTCCGTCTGACACGGTAAAATTTGAAAAAATACTGATGCTTTACACGCTTAAGTGCAATCCCGCACAGAACCCTGCCTGCGGCGAGTGAGACTACCTTACCTACACCTATCTTTACGACCATACAGGGCTCACCGATTCGTCCATAGTGCATCAGCCCGTGTTTAAAGTGAACGACAATACTGTTGACAGCTTTATGTATGTGAATACCCCCACTTACAGCTACCAGGGCAACTGGCAGTATGGCATCGTGCACGATGACACGACTAGCCTCGACACTTTTGCACTCGGTAACGGGATACTGACAGTTGCCCATCCTTTCGGCGCCGCCTCACCCGTATCGCACAGCAGGTACCTGTGGAAAGCACAGGAACTGAGTGCAGCAGGCATGACAGCCGGAAATATTTCAGGACTGCGGTTTAACATACTGACTGCGGGCAGCCTGCTGCATAACCTGACCATCAGGTTAAAGAACAGCACGCTCGATTCCCTCCATGAAAGCAGCT
The DNA here is from genome assembly GCA_022708385.1 of Bacteroidota bacterium. Lineage (GTDB taxonomy): Bacteria > Bacteroidota > Bacteroidia > Bacteroidales > PXBB01 > JAKIYU01. The sequence goes on from JAKIYU010000124.1 coordinate 4,551, forward strand.
TTGACGCCAGCGGCCTGACAGAAGTTTACAGGCAGAATACAGCCTTTGCAGCACCGGGCTGGCATAGTTTACAGTTTACAACCCCGTTTGCATGGGATGGCAGCAGCAACATTATCGTGGAAATCACCTACAACAATGTATCATCAGGCACAAACAACATATCTGCTGCCTCTGATGCAGGTTTCAGTGCCGGATTGCTGCGCAGCGGCAGCGACAGGGTCATGGCCGTTCATAATGGGGCCTATGCCAATGTTCCTGTTAACGATGGCCTGCAACAAATAGATTCTGTAATCAGCATAGCCTTCTGGGCTTATGGCGATGCCACCCTGCAACCTCAGAACGGCAGTTGTTTTGAAGGCGTTGACTCCGTGGGCAACAGGGTAGTAAATGCCCATGTGCCCTGGTCGGACAGTAATGTTTACTGGGATGCCGGCAACGACGGCGGCTCCTACGACCTTATCAGCAAGGCAGCCACAGCCGAAAACATCAAAGGGCGCTGGAACCACTGGACATTTACCAAGAATGCGGGTACCGGTTCGATGAAAATATATCTCAACGGGGTTCTGTGGCAAAGCGGCACAGCCAAACTGCGCACCATGAAAGAAATCCGTAAATTTTATATAGGTAAGGGCACATGGAATGGCGCCCTTAGTTATGAAGGCCGCATGGATGAGTTTGCAGTTTTCAACACCGAGCTTGACCAGGCCGCTATTCAGGATGTTATGTTGCACGGCGCCGGCAATAGCAGTCCCCTGCACAACAATCTGGTACTATATTTTAATTTCGACGACAACAGTTTTGTTCAGGCTGCCGACAGCGCCCCCGGCAACCATGCCCCTGCCCTTTACACCGCTGCCGGCAATCCGCTTAAGCATGCAGATGACTATATTTACGGCTTTGTACAGAGCACTGAAAGACCCAACGTTGTTTTTGAGCAAGGCACCTTTGTTTCCCACACTGACTCCCTATTTGTGACAGACTCAATCATGACCCCGCCTGAACAGGTGGTAAGTTACGCCGACTCCGTTAATAACCCCGGCCTGCCAGTTGACACCCTGTTTTTATGGAAAGCAGGGTATTACAATTACGTATATGACCTGAACGGTGGTTTGAACGACTCGCTTTATATCACGCCCGACAGCATGCTGGTGCAGTCGTACTACGACTATTACCGCAAGTTTCCGCAGGTAATACGTTACGAGCTTGCGCGTTACATTACGCCTTATGGTAATGGGCTTAGCCTTGGCAACGGATGGACTTGGACTTTCGATGTTACAGATTATCGTCCCCTGCTGGCCGATAGCGTACACCTTTCGGCAGGCAACTGGCAGGAATTGTTGGACATGAAGTTTGTGATGATAAAAGGCACACCGCCGCGCGATGTCATCAGCATACAGAATTTGTGGAACGGCGGCTTTAACTATGGGCAGACTGCCGACCCCATTGAAAGCCACCTGACACCCAAAAAAATTTATATCCCCACCAATGCAGTAACGGCACGATGGAAGTCGCGTATTACAGGGCATGGTATGGATTCGCCTCAAAACTGCGCAGAATTCTGCGCCAAGAACCATTACTTTAAGGTAAACGACACCCTGCGTTACACACAACTGGTATGGCGCGATAACTGCGACCTGAACCCGCTGTACCCACAGGGAGGCACATGGGTTTATGACCGTGCCAACTGGTGCCCCGGCGCTGAGGTGTGGACCTACAATTTTGAGCTGACACCCTATATAAACCCTGGCGATTCCCTGACACTTGACCACGATGTGCAACCTTATACCAACACAAGCGGCTGGGACTATTACCAAATTGAGGACCAACTGGTATGTTATGCCCCCCCTGCACTTCACACTCGGTGCATCTATTGAAAACGTGCTTTCTCCCACTCTAGACCAGATGTAGAGCCGGCACAACCCTATATGCACCAAACCCACTGTGGTCATCAAAAACAATGGCAGTACCAACCTGACTTCACTTTCGATAAGCTATGGCATAACGGGAAGCACTCTTTCGGTTTATAACTGGACCGGGGTACTCAAATTTGGAGAAACAGCGACAGTAGAACTGGATTCCTTCGCATGGATGCAGGGAGCTTCCACCTTTACTGTAAATATTTGCAGTCCCAACGGCGGTGTGGATGAGTATGCACAAAACAACACACGGGTAACGCCATTCACTTATGTGCCTGTCATGCCTTCGAAATTTGTGATTGAATTTAAAACCAACAACTACCCCTATCAAAATTCCTACACCCTTGCCGATGTGGCTGGCAATGAAATATGGGCACGATCTAACCTTACCGCCAATACTACATACAAAGATACGCTCGAACTTTCTGATGGCTGTTATATCTTTAAACTTATTGATACCGGTGAAAATGGCCTCACATGGTGGGCAAATACATCACAGGGCAGTGGCAGCATTCGCTTCAGAAGTGCTACAAGCCCCGTAGTTCTCAAAAACTTCAACTCAGACTTTGGCGGGGAAGTGTATATGCAGTTTACTGTAGGTCTAACCAGCCAAGTGGATGATTATATTTTCACAAAAGTTCCGTTCATGAATGTTTATCCCAACCCTGCCGAAGATATTGTAAACATTGACTTTGACCTGCCTTCGCGTGAAAGCGGCAGCATTGAAGTCAGAGACATGTATGGAAAGCACATTACGACTTTGCCCTTTGAGGATAAGGTGGCTCATCATATCGTTTTAAACGGCAGCATACTGAGAACCGGCGTTTATTTTATAACACTGCGGTCGGGAAAATACATAGTTTCCAAAAAACTTATTTTTCGGTAAATTGCAAATAAATAGCCGTATATAGCAAGAAGTACATTAAATATTTATTAAAATAATCTTTACATTTGTCCACAAACTTTTAAAATAGACCTTATGAAACCAACATGATTAGAAACACCAAATTGCATGAAAATAAAATTTTACCGAACTTTGATGGCTAATCAATAAAAACGGAGAATATGAAAAAGATGCAATTTGAACAAGTGTACAGAAATGG
>JAKIYU010000125.1 GCA_022708385.1 Bacteroidota bacterium
CAGCCTCATTGTATTGTGGTGTCATGAAAATTGACAAAGAAAATCCAAACTGGGCTGGCCGTGACAGGTTTGTTTTAAGTAAGGGGCATGCTACTCTTGGTTATTATACAGCTTTACATGAAGCAGGCATTATAAGCCAGGAACAGCTTTTTTCATTTGAACAAAACGGAGGACTTTTACCAGGCCAACCTTCATACAACCCTGATTTTGGCATTGAATATTCAAGCGGCACGTTAGGATTTGGTTTATCCTATGGTGTTGGGTTAGCTTTAGCATCAAGAAAAAGTATGAACCCTTATAATGTGTATGTATTAATAGGTGACGGTGAATGTAATGAAGGGTCAATATGGGAAGCTGCCATGTCTGCTGCGCACTTTAAATTATCAAACCTTACGGCTGTATTAGATTTTAATTGCATGCAATCCGATGGAAAAACATGCGATGTCTTAAATATTAAACTCGAAAATATGTGGAATGGCTTTGGCTGGGAAGTTATAAAGGTTAACAATGGTCATGATATTTCGGAGTTGCTCGAAGCATTTAATACACCTGTTACAGAAGAAAAGCCAAGAATTATTATTGCCTGCACCATTAAAGGCAAAGGGGTTTCATTTATGGAGAACAATAATGAATGGCATCACAACCGCCTTTCCAAAGAACAATATGAACAAGCTTTAATGGAAATTTCAGAAAAGTATTCTTTATTATGAATATAGTAAATCCTGCCAATATACGTATGTGGTCAATGCTAGGTTCAAGAGGCACATTTGGCACCTGCATGCTTGAAGTGGCTAAAGATAATGAGAAAGTTATCGCACTGGCTGCAGATTTAACAACAACAGCCGGCCTTGATCGTTTCAGGAAGGAGTTTCCCGACAGAATGATTAACACAGGTATTGCCGAACAAAACATGATTGGAATGGCTTCTGCTTTCGCAAACGAAGGCTATGTGCCCTTCGCTGTATCATTTGCCAACTTTTCAACATTAAGAGCCTGTGAAACAGTACGACATTTTTTAGGCTATATGCATTGTAATGTAAAACTTGTTGGACTCAGTGCTGGTTTTGCTATGGGCATGTTTGGAAACACACATTATGGGATGGAAGACATGGGTGTTATAAGGACAATTCCGGGCATTACAATATTATCGCCTGCAGACTGCACCGAAGTAGTTAAAGCTACTGAAGCTGCTGCCCGTTTTAACGGCCCTGTATATATCAGGCTAACAGGTATTATGAATAACCCAGTAGTTTATAAAGAAGATTATACCTTCGAAATTGGAAAAGCTATTTCACTTTTAAAAGGTTCAGATGTTACGATTATAACGACAGGCACTATGGTTTACAATGCCATAAAAGCAGCAGCATTGCTTAAAGAAAAAGGAATTTCTGCCGGCGTTATCGACATGCATACTATAAAGCCCCTTGATGTGGAAATTATTAAAAACGAAGCCATTTCCTCAAAATTAATCGTTACCGTTGAAGAACACAGTAAAATTAATGGACTGGGAGGGGCTGTTGCTGAGTATTTATCAACATTTAGCTGCCATCCGGCATTGTTGAAAATTGGTATTGATGATAATTTTAAACATGCAGGGGATTATAAGTTTATGCTTTCACAAAATGGATTATTACCTGAACAGATTGCTGTTTCTATTGAGAAAAAAATGACAACTATAATATAATTTTTAATGTTGCTTTTCGAAATTGATAAATACAAAAGTAAAGCGGCTGCTATAACCGAAGATAACAGGATTGTTACCTACAAGGAACTCATATATTATTCTGATTTGATTTATTCGGTAATCCAGCACAGGTGCCTCATTTTTTGTTTATGTCAGAATACACTAGGTTCCCTGTGTGGTTATGTGTCTTTTATTTCCAACAATGTGGTTCCCTTAATGCTTGATGGCTCGATAGATAAGGAATTGCTGAATGAACTTATCAAAGAATACGCCCCTGAATATCTTTGGCTCCCATCTGAAAGGCATGAAGAATTCGAAGGGACATATATACACTTTTCCAATCTGGGTTATTCTTTAGTTTGTTTAAATGCTGATGTTCATTATCCCTTAAACGATAATTTAAGACTACTTCTAACTACATCAGGTAGTACAGGAAGTCCAAAATTGGTTCGTCTCAGCTATGAGAATATTGAATCTAATGCCCGTTCGATTGCAGAATTTCTTTCAATTGATGATAATGAACGCCCCGTAACTACTTTACCTATGAGTTATTCTTACGGGCTTTCAGTTATAAATAGTCACCTGTATATGGGCGCTACCCTATTACTTACCCCACAACCTTTAATGAAAAAGGAATTCTGGAATTTCATAAAAGCAAATAAAGCAACTTCATTATCTGGTGTACCTTATACTTATGAAATTTTGAAAAAGCTTCGTTTCTTCTCAATGAAATTACCTTTTTTAAAGACACTAACCCAATCCGGAGGAAAATTAAGCGATGATATAAATAAAGCATTTTCTGAATTCTGCATTCAATCCGAAATACGTTTTTTTCCGATGTACGGACAAACAGAAGCAACTGCTAGAATGACCTATTTGCCAAGCCCATACATACTTTCAAAATTGGGAAGCATCGGTGTTGCTATTCCCGGAGGTGAATTAGAACTGATTGATGAGAACGGCAAATGCCTTGAGGGGGGCGAGGTAATGGGAGAACTTGTTTACAAAGGAAAAAATGTTTCAATGGGCTACTCTGTACATGGAGAAGACTTAATAAAAGGCGATGAAAACAATGGTGTGCTCTATACAGGCGATATTGCCAGAAGAGACACTGACGGCTTTTATTATATTGTTGGCAGAAAGAAAAGATTCATTAAAATATACGGCTACAGGGTTAACCTTGATGAAACAGAACGTTTATTAAAAAAAATAATTCCAGATTGTGCCTGCACAGGGAAAGATGACAATATGGTAATTTACATTACAGATATAACAAAAGCAAATGAAGTCAAAGAATATATTGCCAATAAGACAGGTTTAAATCATCTTGCCTTCACTGTGAAATATATCGACCAAATCCCAAGAAATTTGTCTGGTAAAACTATATATACCAAATTAAATATTTGATGAATATATCTGAATTATTAAATATACATCCCTATTCTTTGGCTAAAGAAGATAAAGAAAAACTCTTAAGTACGGCTCTTAATTCTTTAACCAGACATCATTACAATAACTGTGAGCTTTATAAAGTAATGATGGAAGGTATTGGTTTCAATTATAATAAGGAATATCACATTAATAATTTACCCTTTCTTCCTGTCAGACTTTTCAAAATGTACGATTTGTATAGTGTGCCAAAAGAAGAAGTAGTAAAAACCCTGACATCCTCAGGAACAACAGGCCAAGCTGTTTCCAGAATATTTCTTGATAAGGACACTGCTGCAAACCAAATAAAAGTTTTATCAAAAATAACTTCATCATTTATTGGCAAGCAACGCCTTCCCATGATAATTATTGACACTGAAAGTGTAATCAAAAACCGCAACCTTTTTTCAGCAAGAGGCGCCGGAATTTTAGGCTTTTCAATTTTTGGGAATAAACGCATGTATGCTTTAAATGATAAAATGGAATTAAACTATGAAGATCTTTTTGCATTTATTAAAGAAAATAAATCCTCCCCTATTCTTTTGTTTGGCTTTACTTATATAATTCATCAACATTTCTATAAAGAACTTGTAGAGAAAAAAATCGTTCTGGATTTAAAAAATGCCATTTTATTTCATGGAGGGGGATGGAAAAAGCTCATCAGCGAATCGGTGTCTTTGCAGGCTTTTAAAGAAAATCTAAACCATACATGTGGAATTCAAAAAATCCATGAATATTACGGAATGGCAGAGCAAACAGGTTCAATATTTATGTCATGTGAATATGGGCATTTGCATGCATCCGTTTTCTCTGAAGTTATAGTACGCCGTGCTCACGATTTTTCTATTGCCGATACCAACGAAAAAGGAATCATTCAGGTGCTGTCAATATTACCTCAAAGTTACCCTGGGCATTCCTTACTTACCGAAGACGAAGGTATTCTTTTAGGTGAAGATAATTGCCCATGCGGGCGCCTTGGAAAATATTTTAAAGTTACAGGACGTTTAAAAAATGCAGAAATAAGAGGCTGCAGCGACACTTATGCTGAAAAATATTAATGATATTGAATATGTTTTTCCAAAGGCTATAGATTTTGAAAAATTTATAGCTATGTCTCCTGTGGAACCCTTCTCAGAAGATTGCATTGCATATCTCGATGCATTGTCAAAGCTATTACTCAAAAACCCTGACACAAAAAAATATCCGGAAATAGCCACATTTGGTTTTTTTTGCAGGAAATCAAATATCCTTCAGTTAAAAAAGAAGCATTTTAATGAAAATTATCTTTCTTTAGGCAGAGGAATCATATTTCATATAACACCTTCAAATGTACCTCTGAACTTTGCATATTCATTAATCAGCGGTTTGCTTTCGGGAAATTCAAACATAGTAAGGATACCATCCCATTTTTTCGAACCTGTTGAGGTAATTTGCAACGCCATTAATAAACTAAGCCTTGAAAAAAATTACCTGCCTGTTTCATCACGCATATTATTAGTCAGGTACAACCGGCAAAGCACAGCCACTGAATATTTCTCTTCAAAATGCGATGTGCGCATTATTTGGGGCGGTGATTCAACCATCAAAGAAATAAGACGCAATGCCCTGCCGCCACGTTCTTTTGATGTAACTTTTGCTGACAGGTATTCGATTTGTGTAATAAATGCGGACAATTTTATCTTCGAAAAAATGCCCGATCAAATTGCCACAGGTTTCTACAATGACACCTATTTATTTGACCAAAATGCCTGTACATCACCTCATTTAGTAGTGTGGCTTGGAAGTGAAGACAATGTCCAGGCTGCCAAGAAATTATTCTGGGACAGCTTGTATAAAATTGTTAAAACAAGGTATAACATTCAGCCAATAACTGCCATTGACAAACTGACAACCTTCTATAATCAGGCTGCTCAATTAAAGAATGTTTCAAGAACAGGTACACCCGATAATCTCTTATGGATAGTAACACTGAACGAATTACCAAAAAACATAGAAGCGTTCCGCTGTTCAAGCGGTTTTTTCTCAGAATACCATGCTTCATCTATTTCAGAACTGTCAGAAATTATTGACCGAAAGTATCAAACACTGTCATACTATGGCATTGAGAAAGAAGAACTGGTTAAATTTATATCTCAAACTAAACCTCTAGGTATTGACCGCATTACACCTATTGGAAAAACGACTGTTTTCTCATTAATTTGGGATGGTTTTAATTTAATTGAGGTCTTATCGAGAAAAATTGACACCTAGGATTTCATATTAGAAACCCCTGTAACTAAAAGCTTTACAAATAAAGAAAATATTTGACTCGAAAGTGGTTGTGTTTGACGTGCCATATCTTTGCAGAATGCGTTTATCCTCGGCATCTGTGTCGTATCTGTAATTAACAGCAAGCTGCATGCTGTAACCCGCTTTTTCTGCAATTTCCTTTACGGCTTTACTGTAACAGCCATCGGGGTATGCTATACTGTTGACCTTTTTTCCAATGGTCGCTTCGAGCACTTGCTTCGATGAGGTCAATTCTTTTTCTGCATCCTGCTCTGAAATCAGGCCCAGGTTGTAATGCCTGTAACCATGCGAACCTATGGTTACATAAGCGGACTGCGACAATGCAACAAGTTCACTTTTGTTCATTAGTTGCCATATATCGGGGTCAAGCTTCCTGAGTTTTTCGGGAATTTTATAACGGTCGGATAATTCTTTCAGGAAGCTTTCTCTGGCTTCAGGCTGCAGATGCTTTAAATAATCCATTATGTCACCATCATTTTCAATAATGCGCCCGTTCTTAAATGCTATGCCTGAAGCCTGCAGCACCTGGTCACGGTAAAAATAAGCTGCAGCGTCAAGAATATCGGAATAGAGTATATAATCCCCTGTATTTTCGGTAACCACACCGGATATAAAAAAGGTTGTTTTTATCTTGTATTTCTCCAGTAATGGCAAAGCATTGGTCAGGTTATTTCTGTAGCCATCATCAAATGAAACTGTTATTGTTTTCCTTTTGTTTTTATAGCCCGACCAATAGCGCTCAAATGCTTCACTGATACTGATAACATCAAAATTTTTCGTAAAGTAACGCAAATGCTTTTCAAATTGTGTCTTAAGCATGTGACGTGGTGCAAGGTATGTTGCATCATTATTCACCACCCCATGGAACAACACATGAAGTGTATTGTTTGAAGAACGGCTCAGTATAAGCTTCTCCATGCCGGTATGTACAACAGCAGGAAAAACAAATTTACGCGCAATAACTTTTGATAGCTTCATACCCATTTATTAACAGCACAAAAATATAAAATTGATTTTTATTACAAGTTTTATTTGTTTAAAAGGTTTACAATTTTTATATTTGAAAAAATTTTATTTAATGAAAAAGTGTATTTTAACTTTTATTTTATTAAAAATTATTTATTTTTCTTATTCGCAGGAAAACAAATATACTACACAAAGTCATACAGGTTTCATTGAAAATAAAGGACAGTTACTCGACCAAAACAATCAGGCAAATAATGATGTTTTATTTTATCTGAACATGCCAGGTTTAAAGATTTACTTTAAAAAGCATAGTTTTAGTTATGAGGTTTATAAATACGATAATAACCCTACTTCTTTTTACACACTCTCTGATACATTGGCAGAAGAAAATATCAAAATTGTTTCACACAGGATAGATATCATTTTTGAAGGTTCTAATGTAAATCAGGATATTATTACAAATATGCCCAATAAAGCAAAATTGAATTTTTACACTTCAGGAACTTCTGAAAACGGTGTAACAGATATTTCCTCATACAATGCTATTATTTACAAAAATGTATATGATGGCATCGACGTTGAGTTTCATGTAAACAACGGACATAAGAAAACATTTGAATATTTTTTTATTGTCCACCCGGGAGGAAATCCTGACGATATTAAAATGCAGTTTAATGGGGCAAAAAATTTATTTCTAAGCAATAACAATATAATTATTGAAACCAATTCAGGAAAAATATACGAAACAATTCCTGAAAGTTACCTTACTGAAAACGAAAAAAGTGTTGATGTCAGATACAAACAAATTACCTCTTCTACATTTGGTTTTACAACTCCTGTATATGATAAAAGCAAAACATTAGTTATTGACCCGGAACCTGTTCTTAACTGGTGTACCTATTTTGGTGGTAGCCAGCCCGAAATGGGGTACCGTGTTTTTCAAACTTTATCTGACGAGATATATCTGACCGGCAAAACTGAATCCACCAGTAATATTGCCACGACAGGAGCTTACCAGACAACATACAGAGGCACTTCTGATGCCTTTCTGGCAAAATTTGACGAAGATGGGAGTCTTTTATGGGCCACCTATTACGGCGGTACTGCAACTGAATGGGGCTATGCATTGGCTTTAAATTCATCTGATGATATTTTCATGCTGGCAGAAACCAATTCCA
>JAKIYU010000126.1 GCA_022708385.1 Bacteroidota bacterium
TACCAATGGGATGAGCTGATGCAATATACAACAACCGAAAGTGTGCAAGGGCTTTGTCCGGCAGGCTGGCATATTCCGGGCGACGGCGAATGGAAAACCCTTGAAATGGCCTTAGGCATGTCGCAAGCCGAAGCAGACTTATCAAATATGTGGCGTGGGGCGGGTATTGGTACATCATTAAAGCTGGGAGGCAGTTCTGGATTTGATGCCTTATTAAGCGGTGGCCTGTGGGGAACTGGCGGCTCTTTTTTGTATTTAAACAGCATGACCTATTTCTGGACTTCGACAGAGAGCGGCAGCAATGCTTGGAGACGCTGCCTGAGCGCTACAGCCGACAATGTAGGAAGGTGGAACACATTTCCGAAAACTTATGGATTTAGTGTAAGATGCGTTAAAAATTAAATTCTAAAAGCATGAATAAAACTGTTAGTATTGCTTTTTTCTTAATTGTTCTGGCCGGGGCCCTTTCGTGCAAAAAGGACACTGATAACAACAACGTTACCCCTCTGGAATTTACAGAACTTAAAGCAGACGATGATACCCTTTATGCCGGTTCTTCGACATATATAAGGGCAACAGCAACCGGAACAGACCTAATATTTCAGTGGTCGGCCACCGCGGGTGATATACTTGGCTCTGGAGCCACTGTGCAATATGCAGCTCCCCCCTGTGTTTCTGGAAGCCACCAGATAACCTGTACCATTAAAGATGCCGGCAACAATACAGCCAGCAAAACAGTTACCATTATAGCTTTATAACTATAAGTACATGAAGAAGCTGCCGGTAGTATTTATTTGTCTGATATTATTTACAACTTCAGAAAAATCCACAGCCCAGTGTTTTGGTTCACCGGGCAACCCCATAGCAGGCAGTGTCAACCTAGGTGTTTTATATAAAAAATCGTGGCGAACCATTTTGTTTTATAAGCACGCCGATCTGTCAGGATACAGGCGAGGCGATGTCAAAACACCTTATAAGTATGTAAAGAATGCCAATTACAATTTTACCGGATTCAATATTGGTTATGGCTTATCCGAAAAAATAAGCCTGGATGCAGATATGGGCTATTACATAAATAAAACACAGCATTATGCCATAGCCGATTTTACACACAACGGCTATGGCTTATCCAACGGCTCTCTAGGCATTAAATACAACTTTTATCTTGACAATGTAAAAAAGCTGGAATACACTGCCGGTATAAGCGCCAAATACCCCTTTTCGCTTGAGCCCATGGTTGTTGACGGTGTACGACTTCCCATTGATGTGCAGCCTTCAACAGGCAACTTTGGTTTAATAGCACAATCATTTTTTGTAAAACAGTTTCCCGAAAAAAGTGTGCGTTTTATTATTATCAACCGCTACGAAAAAAATTTCAATGAAAACAGGCAAGGCTATACCTTTGGAGATGCCTTTTTATCTTCTATTTTTGTATCCAAGCACCTGTGGTTATCGTGGACTTCGGCCTTCGAGCACGTTACTGCAATACTTCAATTAAGGCATGAATACAGGGGCAGAAATAAAAATTTCGGGCAAACAGTAAATAATTCGGGCAGTCATCTGTTTTACTTATCACCTCAATTGAATTACAACCTTGATGAGGTTTGGAATATTTCATTAATTGCCGACATTCCTTGTTACCAATATTATAACGGGCTCCAGTTATCAAATAAATACGCATTTTCTGTTTCGGTTGCCAAAGATTTCGGGCTCAAGCATTAATATACAGTTAAATATTTAGCGCTGTTATGAATAAATTAAAAAATTATTTGCTTAATGACCATATCATTTTGGCACTAATTGTATTAAATGCCATTGTGATTTTTATACAGGAATTTAATGTCAGTGTGTGGATTTTTGAGCTCATTGAGCCGCTATTTACCTTGATTTTCCTTTTTGAAATGGTTGTCAAAATAGAGCGGTATGGTTTCACTAATTTTATAAGAAAAGGCTGGAATAAATTCGACTTTGTACTGGTACTAATCTCACTACCTTCTATATTCAGTATTTTTTTTGATAGTCATTTTGTTCAGATGAATATATTTTTGGCTTTACGTGTATTCAGGGTATTTAAATTTTTTATGCTTATCAGATTCATCCCCAATGTCTCGGGTGTGTTATTGTCGGTACAACGGGCATTAAAACAGTCTTATCTGGTCATTGCCGGTTTTTTTGTTTCTATTTTTATTGTTTCATTAATAAGCTGCTCTCTGTTCAAAACAGTTGCACAGGAGTATTTCCGCAACCCGCTTGAATCGTTCTACACCATCTTTCGCCTTTTTTCTGTTGAAGGTTGGTACGAAATTCCCGACCTTATTGCCTCAAGAAGTAACCCGACCGTTGCTTTTTTTTCCGTTTTGTATTTCATAATTTTATTACTTTGTGGGGGTATTATAGGATTATCGCTTGTCAATTCCATTTTTGTTGATGCCATGGTGAGCGACAACAACGATGAACTTAAAGCTGAGGTAAGCACATTATCAAAAAAGATTGAAGCATTAACCGAAAAAATTGAAAAGTTGAATAAAAACAATTAAAAAAAATAAATATGAGCATTCTTGTTAACAAAAATTCGAAAGTTATTGTACAGGGTTTTACCGGTCAGGAAGGCAGTTTTCATGCGTCTCAGATGATAGATTACGGCACGCAGGTAGTGGGTGGGGTAACCCCGGGTAAAGGCGGCCAAAAACATCTCGATAAACCTGTATTTAATACTGTGTCGGAAGCTGTAGCCCAAACGGGAGCCAATGTCTCCATTATTTTCGTCCCGCCGGCATTCGGGGCAGATGCCATTATGGAAGCCGCTGAGGCGGGAATAGAAGTTATTGTGTGTATTACCGAAGGCATTCCCATAAACGATATGGTGGCTGTGAAAGAATATCTGAAAGGGAAAAAGTCGCGGCTTATTGGCCCCAATTGTCCCGGAATTATTACGCCGGGAGAAGCAAAAATAGGCATCATGCCTGCATTCATTCACCGCCAGGGCCGTGTAGGCATAGTTTCCCGCTCAGGCACCTTAACCTACGAAGCCGTTGACCAGATTACCAAAGCCGGTCTTGGCCAATCGACCTGTATTGGCATTGGCGGCGACCCTGTGCCCGGCACCACAACCAAAGATGCTATTGAACTGTTTATGAACGACAAAGATACCGATGCTATAGTGATGATAGGCGAAATAGGAGGCGACATGGAAGCCGAGGCCGCTTACTTTATAAAAGAACACGGTTCTAAACCGGTAGTTGGTTTTATTGCCGGTGCTACAGCGCCCAAAGGCCGCACTATGGGGCATGCCGGTGCTATAGTGGGTTCAAAAGCCGATACGGCTGAAGCCAAAAAGGAAATATTGCGCTCGTGCGGTGTGCATGTGGTGGATTCGCCTGCGAATATTGGGATAAAAATTAAAGAGCTGTTTTAAAAAAACTGATTGGATGCACGCTTACAAAAAGAAGACTTTTAAAAAAAAGTCTATGGACAAAGATATGCCTTTTGTAAATATTGAAGAACCTGAAGTTGCTTATATTCAACGTTCAAATAAGACTTTTGATGAAAGTTGGGATTTTAAAAAAGCTAATACAAAAGAATTTACACATTGCTTCCACAGCTACCCTGCAATGATGATTCCCCAAATTGCAAGGCGATTGATAAAGAACTTTGGAAATAAGTCGGAACTGTTATTTGACCCCTATTGTGGCACTGGCACCTCATTAGTTGAAGCAAAAATACAAGGAATTAATTCAATTGGAACAGATATTAATCCTCTTGCAAGACTTATTGCCACAGCAAAAACTACTCTTATCGACTTACAAGTGTTAGATTTGTTTTTGCATGATTTTACTAACTACCTCTATTCAATTAGTTTCAATTTGGAAAAGCAAAAGTTAATTGTAATTCCAAAGGTAACAAACATTGATTTTTGGTTTTCAAAGACAACGCAGCACAAATTAGCCCTAATATTAGATTACATAGCAAATATTAAAGATGATTCTATTAGAAATTTTTTTAAAGTTGCATTTAGTGAAACTGTAAGGGAAACATCTTTTACAAAACAAGGAGAGTTTAAACTTGTAAAAAACAAAAGCAATGCCGACAAAGAAGATTGGGATGTTTTTGGCATTATGATATCAAAACTTTCAAGAAATAAAAAAGGATTGATTGAACTAAAAAACCATTTAACAAAAGACACACTTACATCAGTACATTCATTTAACACGATTAACGGCATTCCTAATAATATAATAAAACCCGAAAGTGTTGATATAGTAGTAACTTCACCACCCTATGGGGACTCTAGAACGACAGTAGCTTATGGCCAATATTCCAGACTATCAAATGAATGGTTAGGATTTGATTATGCAAATCAGATTGATAAAATGCTGATGGGGGGCGAAAAACGTAGAACTAATCACATTTTCAGAAGTCAAATACTTAATGATGTCATATCAACAATCAAAAATGAAGATAAGGAGCGGGTTAAAGATGTTATATCCTTTTATGAGGATTATGAAAAGTCTATATGTAATGTATCTTCAACTCTTAAAAAAGGGGCTTTTGCATGCTATGTAGTTGGAAACAGAACTGTAAAAGGATTAAACATTCCAACAGATGAAATCACAGCAGAGCTTTTTGAGGACAATAATTTTATTCATGTTGAAACAATAATTAGAAACATCCCAAATAAAAGAATGCCTCTAAAAAACAGCCCGACAAACGTATCGGGAATTAAGTCTTCTACTATGAAAAATGAATATATAGTGATATGCCAAAAACAATAAAATGCAATTAAAAGAAATTATTACAAAACTTGAAAATCTCAGAGATAAGGGGTTCATTAAGACAACCAGAAAAGGCCCTACCGGTATCGGTCATCTTTTAGAAACTGAACTTGGACTATCCGAAACAAACATTGCAATTCCCGATATAGGCGGAAGAGTTGAAATTAAAGCAACTCGAAGAAATGTAAATTCGTTAATAACCCTTTTTACATTTAATAGGGCTGTCTGGAAATTCAAACAAAAAGATATAATTGAAAGGTATGGCTATAGAGATGAGCAAGGCAGACAAGCTCTTTATAATATCGTTAATACTAAAACTCCAAATACACAAGGGTTTTTTCTAATTGTAGAGCCAACGAAACATTTGGTCATTTTAAGAAATAAATATGAGTCAGAAAACATCGCTGAGTGGAGCACTTATGTAATTGCAGGTAAATTTATGACAAAATTAGACCGTTTATTGCTGATAATTGCAGACTCAAAGACTGATGGTACAACTGAATGGTTTAACTATAACGAGGCTCACATACTTGAAAACCCAACACCCGAGCAATTTTTGTTAACTTTCGATAAAAACGAACTAATGATAGATTTAAGAATGCATTTAAAAGAAAATGGGGGTGTACGAAATCATGGCAC
The DNA here is from genome assembly GCA_022708385.1 of Bacteroidota bacterium. Lineage (GTDB taxonomy): Bacteria > Bacteroidota > Bacteroidia > Bacteroidales > PXBB01 > JAKIYU01. The sequence goes on from JAKIYU010000126.1 coordinate 5,412, forward strand.
TGCTTTCAGAATATCGGAGAAACATTTAATGGATTTATATACAAGGTCTAAAAGACTTATCTAATTTTAATTCCTACTCATTTTATATATTTCTAGATACTAGTGTTATGTAAAGTGTCATTCTGAACGAAGTGAAGAATCTATTTTTCTGTAAATGAGATATTTCGCTTCGCTCAATATGACAAAACATACTTAACTTAACACTAGCACAGGAGATACATATTCATCAGCCCCTTTCCTTTCACCTCTATAGCTTCCCTTTTCTCAAATGAATATTTGTCTTTCAGCAGAAAATAGGTCGATTCCGACATGTTGATGCGCATAGGCAGGCTATTCGATTCCATGCGGGCAGCCACATTGATGGTGTCGCCAAAAATATCGTAAATGAATTTCTTTGTACCTACAATGCCCCCTACTACCCTGCCTGAGTGAATGCCTATACGCACCCTCCATTTAATATCCGACGTCAGGTTTCGTTCTTTGATATAATCCATTATTTTAACAGCGGCCTCGGTCATTTTCTGCGCATGGGCCGCATCAGGCTCGGGCATACCGCATACAGCCATATAAGCATCGCCAATGGTTTTTATGCGCTCGCAATGGTGGTGCTGCATAATGTCGTCGAAAATGGTGTACAGCTCATTAAGCTCATCAATAAGCTTTTTTGGCGGCATCTTTGAGGATATTTCCGTAAATCCCACAAAGTCGGAAAAGAAAACGGTAACTTCCCTGAACTCTTCGGGCTCGGTAAATCCCTTGAGCTTGAGGTCATCCGCTACTTTCGACGGTAAAATATTCAGCAGCAGGGCGTCTGATTTTTCTTTTTCCTTTTCAACAAGAAGTTTCTGTTCGTTAATAATTTTATTTTTTTCTTTCAGGTTCTTTACGCTCTGCTTTTTAATCTTATAACTCCTGTAAATAAAATAAACCAAACCGATAAACATGACAATGAGAGTCACGCCAAGGTTTATTATAATGCTTTGCTGGTGCAGTTTTTCGAGTTGTTTGTTGAGCACTTTATCCTGGTTCTCAATCTGTTCTTTTTGAATATCTATGGCCTTTGATTGTTTATCGAGTATCTGCTCCTGCCGTAAATTTTCAATTTCTTTTTGCTTTATCTCATGGGTCATCTGCAACAGTTCGCTTTCTTTTTCTTCGAGCACTTGTTGTTTTTTACGAATTTCCGAAAGCAGTTTTATGGCTTGTTGTTTCTGTTTATTGGTTTCTTCTTCGAGCAGTTCAATTTCATCCATATAAAGCACCAGTCTCTTTTTCTGAAGGTTCACTTCTGTAATGAGTTCTTTCAGCACCTGTTCCTGTTTTTGAATTTCCACTTTTTGCAACTGTATAGAATCGTTGAGTTGGGCTACTTTCCCTTTTTGTTCGTAAAGTTCCTTTTCTGTTTCGGAATATATTTTATGCCAATCAAGTTCGCTTTTGACGGACAGGGCATCGAAAGTTACAGTGGTTTTAAATCCTTCGGCATCCATGCGGGCCTGATTTATCTCAAAGCGTTTCTTACCTCCGGAAACGATAAAATTTATCATGGACTTGTGGTAGGGATAGTTTTCGCTGAGCAGCAAAATCTGCTTGCCCTTTATTTGCTGGTACACCAGGTCTATATCGAAGCCGGTGTTCCTGTTCACAAAAACAAGTTCAACATTATTAACCTCAATAATGCTATCAAACCATACCGTTTTAACGGGTTTCCCCTGAATGGTGCGGCCCGAGGCAAATGCGGTCAGGTCCATAAAAAACAGCGAGTCCCTGTCGAGGACACCCAGGCGGTATGTATCAATTTTTTTGCTGTTTCTCCAGGTAACATACTGTGCAATATCCATAATAAACGTAGCCCTGTCGGTATTGGTAAACGCCTGTTCCTGTGCCTGTGCACGGACATTAAGATGCCCCGTGATAAAAAGCAGTAAAAGTGCAAAAACAGTTTGGAATTTCATTTACAAGAATATTGAACCTTACTTGTGGCTATGGCAAAATTAGGGAAATATTCATTATATTTGCTTTATTGTTGCGACTAAACAAAAAGGAAATTTTCATTCAATATAATCATAGTGATACGAGATGTCTTATTAA
>JAKIYU010000127.1 GCA_022708385.1 Bacteroidota bacterium
GGTATCTTCTCCAAAACTCAGCATTAAACATTATGACGCAAAACAAAGCATAGTCGGCTTTAAGCTTAATGGATTTTTAAAGAAGGATATAAATGCAAACAATATAACCGGCACATACCTGACAGCGCCAGAAAGCTACAGAATGATGCATAAGGGCGCTCCCGACTTGCCGGCATATTCGTTTTCCTACATAATTCCCGGAAATAAGGCATGGGATATTACAGTAACAAATTCAAAATACACCGATTATCAAGGCGTTGATATATTACCATCAAAAGGAAACTTGTACCGTAATGTGAACCCGGATGATGTGCCATTTGTATATGGCCCTGTATATCAGCAGGACAAGTTCTTCCCTGGCACCATGAGCGAAACCTCCGAACCTTATACATTCAGGGATTTCAACGGACAGGTCATGCGTTTTTATCCTTTTCAGTACAACCCCGTGCGTAAAATACTTCGGGTGTATCACACTATCGATTTTACGATTACTGAAGGGCAAAAGTCAATACCAGACGACAACCTGATTACTAAATCCCCGAATCGTGGATTAAACAGAGAGTATCAACGCATTTATGAGAACCATTTTTTGAACTATTCGCAAATTGCGGCGCAAAAGTACACACCCCTTGATGAAAACGGCAGCATGCTTGTTATATGTCATAGTGCTTATATGACTGCTATGCAGCCCTTTGTTCAATGGAAAAACACTATTGGATTACCGACAAAACTGGTTGATTTAACGACTATTGGCAACACCCCTACCGCTATAAAAAGTTACATTCAAGCAGTTTATGACACAACCAACCTTACCTATGTGTTGCTCGTAGGCGATGCGGCACAACTTACAACCAATACCATAAGTGGCTACCATTCAGACAATGCTTACGGTTACCTGAGTGGCAATGATTCATACCCCGAGATATTTATTGGCCGTTTTTCTGCCGAAAATATCTCTCATGTCAGCACACAGGTTGAAAGAACAATAAATTATGAACTTGCACCTGCCCTTCAGCCCGGTCTGTTTAACAAAGCTATGGGTATAGCTTCACAGGAAGGCCCCGGTCACGATAACCTTTACGATTACAAACATGTCAGGCGCATAAGAGACTCTTTGTTAAACTACAACTATGTTTTTGTCAGCGAGCTTTACGAAGGATCGCATGGCGGATTGGATGCGTCAGGAGATCCGGTTCAGGCACAGGTATTTTCTGAATTTAACTCCGGCGTTGGCCTTATTAACTACACCGGACATGGCTGGGATCAGGGCTGGGGCACATCGGGCTTCAGCAATAGTGACGTGGACGCTCTTACCAATACTAAGATTCTCCCTTTTATTTGGTCGGTAGCTTGTGTTAACGGTAATTTTGTCAGCACCACATGCTTTGCCGAAGCCTTTCTGAGAGCAACACACAACAATGAACCTTCGGGGGCCGTTGCCGTATTAATGTCAACGGCAAATCAAAGCTGGAATCCCCCTATGTGCGGACAATTAGAAATGAACAATATACTTACCGAAAGTTTTTCGAACAACATAAAAAGGACCTTTGGCGGCCTTTCTATTAACGGGTGCATGAAAATGAACGATGACTACGGTACCGGTGGCGCTGAAATGACAGATACATGGACAATCTTTGGCGACCCTTCGCTTATGGTACGAACCGACGACCCTGACTCACTTATAGTTACTCACAATACCACCATATTTACTGGAGCATCGTCCCTGTTAATACAATGTCCTAACGAAGGCGCTTATGTTTGCCTAACCATAAACAACGAAATCATTTCAACGGGAAAAATTCAGGGTGGTAATGCCCTGCTTACTTTTCAACCCCTTTCGGTAATAGACACCATAACTGTCGCAGTTACTGCCTATAACCATATCCCTTATATCGGAGAGGTGTTAATAATTCCTCCGGCAGGGCCCTATGTCATTTTTAATTCCCAAACCGTAAATGATGCTTCCGGCAACAATAACAATCAGGCGGATTACAATGAAACCGTTCTCCTGAATGTGCAACTTAAAAATGTAGGCATCAACAATGCCGATAGCGTGTGGGCAGTGCTTTCAACATCTAGTCCGCATTTAACGATTAACAACGCACAAAATGTATGGGGCGACTTCAATCCTTCGCAACAAAAAATACTCAACGATGCTTTCCAGATTACTTTTTTGGCTAATGCACCGGATGAGTTTTCAAATGTCATGAACCTGAGTGTTCACGATAAAAATTCAAATACATGGCCTTCTTCCTTTATTCTGAAGAACTTTGCACCCCGCTTTTCTGCATTGCCTACACTGACCATAAATGATACAAACGGAAACAACAACGGTATAGCAGACCCGGGAGAAACGGTCACTATAAACATAATGCTTTCCAATATCGGGCATTCCGGCATCAATAACGTAACAACAAGTATTGCGACATCCAGTCCTTATATTAACATAATCAACAACACATATAATAGTTGTTTACCTTTCGCTCCAGGACAAACACAAGGCACAAACTTTCTTGTTACCATAGAGCCTTCAACACCCTTAGAAACCAATGCCGTTATTGATTATACTGTTAATGCAGGCCCTTACAGTATTAACGCACAGTACACAATAACCATAGGTGTGCTTCCGGTTTTGTGGATGCGAGACACTACGATTTATGTATGCGATTCCTATTTCTATGATTTTCACGGCCCTGATGAAAACTACGTTAACGACGAAACTTTCACAGCTACTTTATTCCCAACGCCTGTTGCAGCACCCATGCAAAATTATTTGCAGGTAGAGTTTCTTGAATTTGAAGTAGAGGAAAATGACTGGGATGGTGGCTGCTGGGACGAATTAAATATTTACAATGGCCCAACCATTAACTCTCCCTTGATTGGAACTTATTGCGGAAACAACTGGCCACCCCTAATAATATCCACACATCCAACAGGAGCGCTTACTTTTAAATTTACCTCGGATAATTATATTGATATGGGCGGATGGAAGGCCCGGGTAAGTTGCCTAAATGTATTGGGTACAGAAACAGAAGCAATGACACCTTTATTACAAATCATCCCAAATCCTGCCACCGGTAAAGTTGTTGCTCAGTTTACACCCATAAGCAATTCATCAAATATTAAAATTTTCAATAGTATAGGTGCGCTTATTTACAGCAAAGAACTAACAACGTTTCCAGGTTATCTCAAAACTCACAACCTTGATGTTACGAAATTTAAGCCCGGAATGTATTATGCCAATATTGATGAATCCTTTAAAACCACATCTTCTAAGCTAATTATCATCAAATAACATAACACATAAATATTTGTATTATGTATAAACACCATACACTAACTGCCGTTTTTCTATTAGCAGTATGGCTGCTTTCAGCCCAAACAAACCGCTATGCAAATATAGGCAAAAACAACCTGATCATAAAGGAAAAAACAGATTTTAAGTTACGCGCTATAAACCAAACCGAAGACATTGATTTTTCAACGGTATCAACGCCTGGCGGCACATTTACTGCGCTGACTATTCCGGGTCATACAGGCATTTACGAAGTCGGCCGACCACAATTACCTGTCGTTTCAAAACTTATCGAAATTCCCATACGTGCAACCCCAGTTATTTCCATAAAAACTATGACCTTCAAAGATATTGATTTGAAAAAAACCGGATATCCTCATAAAATAATACCTTGCCAGCCATCTTACTTTAAAAACACTGATTCTGCGGATATGATTTTCCAATTTGATGAAGCTTTTTACAATAAGGACACACTAAATTTTAACAAACTCGTAAATATTGAGGAAAACGGTATTATAAGGGGTATTAGAACAGGGCGGTTAGTTATTTCTCCCCTAACATATAATCCTGCAAAAAACATCCTGAGAGTCTATAAAAGAATTGAATTTGAAATTGCTTTTCAAAATGCTGACCTGCCCACTACAAAAGAGCTTAAACGAAAGTATTACAGTCCTGCCTTTTCAGCCATTTACGCATCTCTCATTAATTATACACCTCCTGTAAAAGAGTCAATTACAACCTATCCCATTACCTATGTTATCGTATCGCCACAAACTTTTCAGGCAACACTGCAACCCTTTGTAGAATGGAAAACAAAAAAAGGATTTAAAGTTATTGAAGCATATACAAATAACAGCGCAGTTGGCACAACAACGACCAGTATAAAATCATATCTTAAGGGACTGTACGACAATGCCACACCGGCCAATCCGGCTCCCAGCTATGTGCTTTTTGTTGGCGACGTGGCGCAAATTCCATCATTCAGCGGTACTACAGGCTCACATGTAAGCGACATGTATTATTGTGAGTATAACGGAGGCAGCGATTATATACCCGATGTATATTACGGTCGTTTTTCTGCCACATCGGTTGCACAACTCCAGCCACAGATTGACAAAACACTTTTGTATGAAAAATACATGATGGATATTACCTCATATCTCGATACAGTTGTATTGGTTGCCGGAGCCGATGCAACCTACGGCCCAACCCATGCCAATGGCCAAATTAACTATGGCGCAAACAATTATTTCAACGTTTCCAACGGCATCTATTCAAACACCTATTTGTATCCGGCCTCCTCAAGCTCTGCAGCGCAGATACGTGCCGATGTGGGCAAAGGTGTCGGATTGGCAAATTATACAGCCCATTGCAGTTCAAGCGGTTGGGGCGACCCCTCATTTACTACTTCTCATATCCCTGCCATGTCGAACTCCAACAAATATGGTTTAATGATTGGCAATTGCTGCCTTTCAAACAAATTCAACGACAGTGAGTGTTTTGGCGAAGGTTTGCTCAGGGCTGTCAACAAAGGTGCTGTAGGATATATAGGCGGTTCAAACAACACCCTCTGGGACGAAGATTTTTACTGGAGTGTGGGGTTTACTTCAAACATTAATGCCAATACCACTTATCAAAACACAGGACTGGGGGCTTACGACAGGGTTTTTCACACCCACAACGAACCAGAAAGCGACTGGTACATCAGCAATGCGCAAATCATTTTTGCCGGCAATCTTGCCGTTCAGGCCAGCTCTTCATCGAATAAAAAATACTATTGGGAAATTTATCATCTTATGGGAGACCCTTCTCTGATGACTTACCTGCATGAACCAACACCCCTTTATGTAACTTATAACAACCCCATTATTGTTGGGGAAACAACACTTGCAGTATCTACAGAACCCGGTGCTTATGTGGCCTTGTCGAACAACAATGTACTCCTTAGTGCTGCTTTAGCAGATGTGAATGGGATTGCCCATTTAACTTTCGATCCTTTCCTTACGCCAGACACAGCAGATATAGTGGTTACTAAGCAAAATAAAATTCCTTTTCAAGGCACATTAAAAATTATTGAAATTACTCTTGCCCTTGATGCTTGTGTGGCACAAATTATTGAACCCTTAAACCAATACAATTGCACAGGAATAAATGTGTCCCCCAAAGTTGTCATCCGAAATATGGGACTTAATACACTTCAAACATTAACTCTTAAATATAAAATTGATAACGGTAATACCTTTCAGTATATTTGGAATGGCACTTTACCCAGTTTAGGCACCGACACAATTTCTTTGCCTCCTTTCAGTCTTATGCAAGGCAACCACCTTATAAAAGTTTTCTCTTCACAACCCAACAACAACACAGATCTAAACTTACTTAACGACACTCTTGTCAAATCATTTACTGTTAACAATTTAACTGTTAACGCCCTCTTTGGCATATCCGATACTACTTTTTGCAATGCACCTGCCACAGTTGGCTTTACCAATATGAGCACAAATGCTCAGAATTACCAATGGGATTTCGGCGACGGTTATATTTCAACCGAGGCCGGCCCCACACACACATATCAGAATGTCGGACAATATACCGTTTCACTTACTGCCAATGCCGGTATATGCGGCAGTAATACTTACACTTTCCCTATTGATATCAGTGTGGGTCTTCCCGCTCCAATAGTTACCGATGCCGAAAATTGCGGCCCTGCCGCTCTTACTCTTCAGGCTTCGGGTTACAGCAATATCAACTGGTACTATACACCCATGACACCGGTGCCATTTTTTAACGGCAACTCATACACCACACCCTTGCTCGATACCACCACTACTTATTATGTGCAGGGGACCTTGGCTAACCCGGTAAAAAATACAGGTAAGCCCGATAGTTCTGGAAGCGGCGGTTATTACAACAATGCCTCAAATGTACATTACTTAATCTTTAACAATTATGTGCCGTCAAAATTACTAACAGTAAAGGTATATGCCAGTGGCACCGGAAACCGCACCATACAGTTGCGTGATGCCACAGGAACTATCCTCGACTCACTGGTTATAAACATACCTGCCGGAGAACAGCGGATTAACCTAGACTTCGACCTGCCTGTGGCCAACAACCTGCAATTGGTAGCTACCGGTAATGCCAACCTATACCGCAACAATAACAATTCGGCGTCTTACCCTTACGAATTGCCGGGGGTTTTATCAATTATTGAGTCAAGCGCCTCTCTCCCACCTTATAATTCCCCTAACAACTATTATTATTTTTACGACTGGGAAGTTAAAGAAAATGATTGTTACAGCATTATAGAACCTGTTACAGCATATATTTTGGATGTGCCCGTCAGCAGTTTTTCTTCAACGCCAAATGCCTATAGTGTTCAGTTCACGAACCAATCGCTATATGCCACAACTTACCTGTGGGATTTTGGTGATGGTACAACTTCGCAACAGGCCAATCCATTACATACCTATTCGGCACCAGGCTCTTATACGGTAAAATTAAAAGTAAGCAATCTGTGCGGTACCGATTCAGCCGAAAGTCAAATTACCATCCAAGGGTTGGCACCTGTAGTAGATTTCGTTGCCGATGCGGTAAACATTAACGAGGGCGATTCCGTGCACTTTACCGACTTATCCAATTACGCTCCCGACACATGGTCGTGGTTATTCGAAGGGGGCTCTCCTTCTTCATCTGTTCTTCAAAACCCTATTGTACAATATAACACAGCAGGTTCTTTTTATGTAACTCTTATTGCCTCTAATAGTTTTGGCACAAACTTCAGCAATAAGCCGTATTATATTAATGTAGCGCCTTCAGGTATAAATGATTCCAATACCCACAACAGCATAAAGATATTTCCTAATCCGTTTTACGGTTCCACCCTATATGTTACAACTTCAATACCCGCAAGCATTACCCACATTAGCGTTTACAATATTCTGGGAGCACAAATTCCCTCAGGGGTAAAACAAACGGGAGAACACCAGTTTGAAGTAACATTTAACCATTTATCTTCAGGGCTTTATTTTCTTGATTTCCACAACCCGAAAGGAAGGCAACGGGTTAAATTTGTTGTCTTATAAGGTTCCCTCAGAGCAATATTTTGTCAATAACCTCTTTCATTTCATCAATATAATGAAAGGTAAGGCCGCTAAGATATTCTGCGGTAATTTCTTCAATATCCTTTCTGTTATCG
>JAKIYU010000128.1 GCA_022708385.1 Bacteroidota bacterium
TAACCGACATCACATTGTCCGGCCACATAGGCACAGGGCAAACCCTCTGTTACGGAGACACGGCCTTTACATTAACAGCCGCTGAAAGCACTAATGCAACTTCTTACGAATGGGAATTGCCCTTTGGCATTACGGCTACTTATTCACAAAATGGTAAAGTGGCCTCTTGTTCCATTCAAACAAATTTTTACGGTGGTACATTTAAAGTATATGCTAAAAACGATTGCGGGTATTCCGATCCCACCTCAATATCTCTTTACCCGGCCCAGCAGCCGCAGTTTTATGTGTACGATTCGCGTTATTTTAACGGCGACCCCAATGGCGACCCCAACGGTGACGTAAAAGACAGTATTTGTGCAGGTTCCGTAGATAATTATTTCGAAGTTCAGTCGAATTATTATACCAACTATACATGGACTCTTCCAACCGGCTTTACAGGTTTAAGCGATACAACTTTCATTTATTATAATGTGGCTTTAAACGCTATATCCGGAAACATTAAAATAAAGGGCGAGGATGCCTGCGGTATAACAGAAGCAGAATACCTTATTACTGTCATCCCCGTACCTGATACCATAGGACAAATAACTGGACCATCACAGGTAATCAAAGGACAGGGCGATGTGGTATATAAAGTACAATCCGGCATGAGTGGCTTGCCTTATGAATGGACATTTCCACTGGGGTTCACTGGTGCAAGCAATGCAGATTCTATTGTGCTCAACGTCACTTCCAATGCCATGAGTGGTTTTGTTAAAGTTAAACAATCCAATGAATGCGGATATGGTCCCGAAGCCACGTTTCAGGTAACAGCTAAAGGTCCGACAACTACCAATGAGATTAATGTGAGTGCCTGCGATTCGGTACTTATTAACGGACAAACATTTACCACTGGAGGCACTTATACCCAAACGCTCATTAACAGCGCCGGTGGAGATAGTATTTTGACCATAAACCTGACTATTCACAATGCCTATATAACAAGCCAGTCTTTTACCATATGCAATGGCAACAGTATAACAGTAGGAACACATATATATACTGCTTCAGGAACATATAAAGACACCTTACAAACTATTCATGGCTGCGACAGCATAATAACTACGCAATTAACTGTAAAAGAAGCACCTGAAGCTATTAATTTGGGCAATGATACAACTATTTGCAACAGCTATAACCTAAGCGTTGCTTTATGCAATGAATGTATCTACAGCTGGTCAAATGGTATTGACACAAATAACATAATGGTTATCGCAAGCGGACAATATATTTGCAGCGTATCCAATACCTGCGGATTAACAGCCGATACTGTAAATATTACTGTTATTACCACACCTGTTTTAAATGTGGATTTTGTGGATACAACAATATGCAGTGGAAGTGCCGTAATATTGTCTGCAAGCAGCAACGCAAACATTTACTGGAGCACAGGCGATTCGGTTGCCGCTGTTACAGTTTCACCTACTCAAAACACAATCTATACGGCCTATGCCTACAATAGCTGCGGTTTAGATTCAGATTCTGTAACAGTTTCAGTGGTTCCGCAGGCCAATGCAGGTACAGACTCATCGGCAGTTATATGCAGTAATTTCACTTCAAATGTAAACCTCGCCGATTATTTATCCACCAACCACCAGCCGGGTGGCACCTGGGTTGATTTGGATAATACAGGCGCTTTGAGCGGTACCACCTTTTTGGCCGATAATGTACCTCCCGACAGCAATTATCATTTTGCTTATGTTGTAAGCGGCACCCCGCCCTGCCCCGACGATACCGCATTCATAACTGTATATGTTGATATTTGCAGCGGGTTGCCCTTGAACAACTCTGACCCCCTGACCATTTATCCTAACCCTATATCCGATAAACTGACCCTCGTGTTCTCAAATCCGGTATATGAAAATGCCCATACGACCATAGAAATTTTAAATGTGCAGGGCCAGATTATTAAAATAGTACCTTTAAAGTCTTTGAAAAACACCCTGGATTTGAAAAATTTGAATGACGGGATGTATATTATACGGATTAGTTCTGATTATGGAATTATTTTAAGGAAGATTATAAAACAATAATACTTTGTCTTATTGACGGAAATTTAAAAAACAGTGAAATTTCGTCATTAAGAAACATCAACGATAATTATCCAAAATTTCTTTTAACACTTGATTATGAAAATACTGTAGTTGATGGCATACAGAAGAAGAATGTCATTGATTGGTTATTGGAAACCCCATAATATGGTACAACCCAACTTTACTCCCCTGCCAGGTACGCCTTCAGCTCTTTAGCCTTGGCGGCGCCCACGCATTGTTCCAGTTCTTCAGGTGAAGCCTGCCTGATGGCTTCGACCGACTTAAATGTTTTAAAGAGGATTTCGGTGGTTTTGGGTCCTATGCCTTTGATGCTGAGCAGCTCGGAGGAGATGATGCGTTTTTCGGCCTTTTTGCGGTGGTGCTTAATACCGAAACGGTGGGCTTCGTTGCGCAGGTTTTGTATCAGCTTAAGCGACTCGGAGCGCTTGTCGAGGTAAAGGGGTATGCTGTCGCCGGGAAAGAAAATTTCTTCGAGTCTTTTGGCAATGCCGATAATTGTTATTTTACCAATCAGTTCGAGTTTTTCGAGACTTTTTACGGCTGCACTCAGTTGTCCTTTGCCGCCATCCACAATGATAAGCTGCGGCAATTCACCGGCCTCGTCAATAATGCGCCTGTATCGCCTGTAAATCACTTCTTCGATGGAGGCAAAGTCGTTGGGGCCGGTAACAGTGCGTATGTTGAAGATACGGTAGTCTTTTTTGCTGGGTCTGGAATTGCGGAACACCACCATAGAGGCCACGGAGTCGCCCCCCTGCATATTGGAAATATCGAAACATTCGATATGCGTAGCGGTAACGTTCATGCGCAAGTCGGCCTTGAGTGTGGCCAGGATGCGCTGTGCCGGGGTTTCTTTTTTTTGCCCCATCTGCTGGCGTTTTTTCTCGAACATGTAGTATTTTACGTTTCTTTCCGAAAGGTCGAGCAGTTGTTTCTTTTCGCCTAATTGAGGCACTGTGAAACGGGCATTGGGAAAGGGCGCCCTCAGGGTAAAGGGCACGATGATTTCGCGGGCATCGCTCTGAAAGCGAAGCCGTATGTCGGTTATGGCCAGGGTCAGGAGTTCCTCAGGCGTTTCTTCGAGTTTCTTTTTCAGCTCAAGGGTGTGCGACTGCGCCACCGCACCGTTTATCACCTTAAAGTAATTGACAAAGGCGGTATTCTCATCCGAAACTATCGAAAACACATCCACATTGTTTATGGTGGCGCTTACCACCGTTGATTTGCTCTGGTAATTGGTAATCAGGTCGAGTTTTTCCTTAACAAGCTGGGCTTTCTCGTAGGTGTATTCGGCCGCATAGCGCTTTATCAGGTCTTTTAGCTCCTGTATTACCGAAGAGATATTGCCCTTAACAAGGCTCCGTATCTGGCGTATGGTCTGGTTGTAGTTCTCGGCTGTTTGCAGTCCAATGCAGGGCGCCAGGCATTTGCCAATGTGGTATTCGAGACACACCTTGAACTTTTTACTTTGTATATTTTCTTCGCTTAAATTATAATTGCAGTTGCGCAAATGATAAATATTTCGTATCAGTTCAAGAAGCACATTCATGGTACGCACCGAAGCATAAGGGCCGAAGTATTCCGAGCCGTCGCGCACAGGGTTGCGGGTGGGGAACACACGGGGAAAAGGTTCTTTTTTGATGCATATCCATGGGAATGTCTTGTCATCCTTGAGCAGCACATTGTAGCGGGGCTGGTGTTTTTTTATCAGGGTGTTTTCGAGGAGAAACGCATCAAACTCGGTGTCCACAATGATATAGCGGATGGTGTGTATCTTGCTTACCAGCATGCGCAGTTTGGCATTGTCGTAGGTCTTTTTGTTAAAGTAACTCGATACCCTTTTTTTGAGGTTTTTGGCTTTGCCTATGTAAATGATTTTTTCGGCGGCATCGAAATACTGGTAAACGCCCGGTTGTTCGGGCAGGGTGCGCAGTATATCCCTGAGGCGTGATTCATTTTGTATAAGGGGCTCCGTAGGAGGCATGATTATCAGTTCTCTGCATTGCTGTTGCGTATCACAAGGCCGATTCCCGAAATGCCCGGCATTTCCACCACGGGCATACGGCTTTCGATGGTAAAACGGTACAGGCCGGTATTGGTCAATTGTAAACCTTTAAACACCGGCAGGTCAATGTCGTAAATATCGCCCAGCCCATCGCCCTTAAAGGAACCGTCGGTATTGCGAATAATCAGGTCGTGTTCCATCACACGGCGCTCCCCTGCAGGTGTTTCGATAGTCATTGCCACCACCACATCGGCAAAAGGATATACCGACAAATGCCGTATTGAAATATCGATATCAAAAGGCTTGCTCACATCGTTTAGGGTAGCTTCGAAAGTCACTGCTTCGGTTTTGTGCCAGCTATGTTTATCAAATTCGTGAAAATCTTTAAAAACGGTATCCTTAGTACATGATATTAAAAACACTGTTGAAAGGCATAAAAAAATCAGCTTGTTTTTCATAGTAAAACCTATAATAAATACAAAGTTACTAAATTCAAATAGTTTTTTTTAATTTTGAATAAAAATTAGCACGTAAAATAACAACTCCTGCATGCTTAATTCCATACAAACATACATTAAACTTACAGCCGTACTATTTATAACCGTTAGTATCCGGGCAGGCCATGCACAAAGTGTGTATATCCCGCTGGGCACACAAGCCAACGACATGATGGACAGGTTCGACATTAAATACCCCGAATACACCCGACGTATCAATACGACAACAAAACCGTACAAGCGTAAAGATGCCGTTGACTTTATCAGGGCGGCCAATGCCGACTCTTCCACAGCAACTTTTACCGATGTGGACCGCTTTAACATGGTTTACCTGCTTAGCGATAACAGCGAGTGGGCAAGCGATTCGCTTACCCTCAGCAAACGGCAGTTGTTGCGCCCTTTCTACAAGGAACAGGCCGACTTTTACAGTTTTACAAGCGATGAAGTGATATTTAAAATCAGCCCTGTGTTTCATCTCGATTACGGCAGGGAGCATGGCTCAAATGAAACCAAATACTTCAACACCAAGGGCTTTGAAGTAAGAGGCAGCATCAACAACAAAGTGGGATTCTATTCATTTCTTACAGATAATCAGGCCTTTTTGCCCGAATACATCAACCGCAAAAGGCTTTTGCAATGCAATGTAATGTCGGGTGAAGGCTGGCAGAAAAACTTTAAAAACGGCGGTACCGATTTTTTTACAGGCAGAGGTTATTTTACTTTTAATGTTACCAAAAACATTGATGTGCAGTTTGGGCAGGATAAGAATTTTTATGGTAACGGCTACCGCTCGCTGCTGCTGTCGGACTATTCGAACAACTACCTTTTCTTGAAACTGAATACACATATAGGCCCGATTCACTACCAGAACCTTTTCAGCGAATTGCTCGATTATCCCATTCAATCGCCCGGCTCAAACCTTTATAAAAAGAAATACGCCACCACACATAAACTTGATGTAAAGGTATTTGACAACCTGTCGGTGGGTTTTTTCGAAAATGTAATTTTCTGCCGGGGCGACAGCAATGGTGTTAAAGGGGGCTTCGACTTTCATTACCTTAACCCCGTCATCTTTTACCGGGCTGTGGAACACCACCTGGGCGACAACGACAATGTGGGGCTGGGCATGGACGTTAAATATAATTTCCTCAGGCATTTTTCGGTGTATGGACAGGTGTATGTGGATGAGTTCAACTTCAACGACATCAAAATGGATATTGATACGTTCCTGGTACGCATTAAACTGCGCTCGCAACGTTCTTACAGCACACAAGCCTCTTTCCGCAACAAGTTTGGCTTTCAGGCAGGGCTGAAGTACATTGATGTGGGAGGTATTGACAACCTCGATGCCCAGCTCGAATATAATATTGTGAGGCCTTATACCTATTCGCATTACGATGTTACCTACAAAGGCAAGGTGCCCGAAGAAAGCTACTCACATTACAGACAGCCGCTGGCACACCCCCTGGGCGCCAACTTAAAGGAATTCGTAGCCATAGTGCGCTATCAGCCCCTATTTCCTTTGTACATTACCGTTAAATGGTTCGACATCACGCAAGGCCTCGACAGTACAGGCACTAACTATGGCAGTAATATTTTTCTCGATTATGAAACGCGCGAACACGACTACGGCAACACGCTGTGCCAGGGCTACAAAACGCACATCCAACTGGCCGACATGATGATTTCCTACCAGCTTAAGCACAATATTTTTGCTGACCTGCGCTATATTTACAGGCTTGAAAAAAGCGTGCTGCATGTGTACGACCTTAAAACACAATATATTACCCTGGGCCTGCGCATGAACTTCGCCAGCAGGAAGTTCGATTTTTAAAAAATTTCCAAGGCTTTCATTACTGATAATAACATATATGAGCTCATACAATCATAACAAAGAATCACACCCCATTTTCGGAAAAACCAAATTTCTTATCGACCGTGTCCCTTTTTTAAATGAGCCCGAAAAATTTGCCGAAATCTGGGAACACAACATCTATTTTTTAGGGATACGCATCAAAAGAAAAACTGTTGAGCAAGTAAGCCGTATCCGAAGCTCAGAGCTGACCATGCAAAACAATTCGTTCGATTTTCTCAGAAGTTCCAACGAATTTCTCAACATCCTTCTGAATAATATTAACAGTTGCATTTTGTTATTGAATAAGGAAACACGATTAACAGCCTTTAACGACAATCTGAAAACCATTTTCTCGAATAAGCCGGATGAAAATCTTATTTACCAGCGTTGCGGCGAAGCCATTGGTTGCGCTTATAATATTGAAGAGCGCAAAGATTGCGGCAAAACATCAGTATGCAACGATTGTGAACTGCGTAATGCCGCCTTGAATTCTTACAATAATAACGAAAATATCTACAAACAAAAAATTGTCAGGCCTTTTTACAACACCGCCAACCAGAAAGTCCTGAAGCATTTACAGTTTTCGACACATCTGATACATTATTACAAGGATAAATACGTGGTGATGCTTATTGAAGATGTGAGCCAGTTTTTTGAACAGGACAGCAGGCTACAGGCATAATAATACGTTTTTCTGCCGTGTTTTATATTCAAAAAACCACGAAGTGGTTTAATATGAATAAAAAATTATGTAATACAAATACGAGGCTGTCTCAAAAGTCAAATATTTTTCAAAAAAAATGTTTTTTGCCTGCGCTCACCCTTCTTTTCCCTAAAGGGAACCTCCCCTCAAATGTGCGATGGGTAGCCCACTTTAGGGGGTATGGGGGTAAAGATGGCCAAATAACAAAATTTATCGAAATCAATACTATACTAACTTTTGAGACAGCCTCGAATAAATGGTGTGCACTTATACACAGATTCTTTATTAGACCCATTCAGGGTCTTTT
>JAKIYU010000129.1 GCA_022708385.1 Bacteroidota bacterium
CAGATGCCACACTTGCCGGACAAACCACGCAGCCAATTATTGTTGTCAGCCCTATAACTACCACCACTTATTCTGTTACTGCTACTGACGATTATGGTTGTTTAAATACGGCTTCTCAGATGGTTTTAATTCACCCCAACCCATCGGCTTATTTTCTTGCAAATCCGCCTGCTGTATCAATATTGGAACCGGTTATTTCTTTCATCGATAATTCTTATGGTGCCACATCATATTACTGGTATATTGATGATGGCACAGTTGCCTCTACGCCTTCTTTTACTCACACTTTTACCGATACAGGTTTTTTTAATGTGTCTCTTATTGTTGCTAATCAGTGGGGATGCAAAGACACCGCAGTTGGTACCGTTGAAGTAAGACCGAATTACACTATATATATACCCAACACTTTCACCCCTAACAAAGACCTTAAAAATGATGTCTTTCATGTTTATGGTGAGGGAATAACTGAATTTGAATTGAGAATTTTCGACAGATGGGGTAAACAGATTTTTATTACCGATGATATTAATATGGGATGGGACGGCAAATGCGACAATATAAATTATCCTGAAGGAGTTTATGTGTATAAAGTCGTTTACAGAGATGGAACAAATAAAAGAAAATACATTTGGGGAACGGTCACACTTATCAGATAAAACATATTGATTTATTGAAAAAAAACATGTAGGTTTGCAAAAAAATCTGCATGTTTTTTTATTAATATAAATCTTATTAACTATGAATAAAATAAAGGTTGCTATCAATGGATTCGGCCGTATTGGTCGTCTGACTTATAAAGCTATGTTAAACAACTCAGCAATGGAACTGGTCGCAGTAAATGACCTTACAAACAGTAAAACTCTTGCCCATTTGCTTAAGTATGACTCAACACATGGTAAATTTCCTTATGATATTAAGGTTGAAGGCGATACTTTTAGTGTAAATGGTCAAACCATAAAAGTTTATGCTGAAAAAGACCCTGCTAATTTGCCATGGAAAGACCTGGGTATTGATGTGGTTGTGGAATCAACTGGTGTGTTCCGTACACGCGAAAAAATAGAAAAACATATACAAGCAGGCGCCCGTAAAGTAATTTTATCAGTACCATCTTCCACAAAAGATGATGTGGATGCTACTATAGTATTAGGTGTAAATGACAAAGATATTAACGATAGTCAGAAAATACTCTCTAATGCTTCATGTACAACAAACTGCCTGGCTCCGGTTGCCAAGGTATTACACGATAATTTTGGTATAGTTAAAGGGCTTATGAATACAATTCACTCTTATACCAACGACCAGATTATTCTCGATGCGCCACATTCTGACCTTCGCAGAGCACGCTCTGCAGCCCTGTCTATTATCCCTACAAGTACCGGCGCTGCTAAAGCTATTGGCCTTGTCATTCCTGAACTGGATAAAAAACTCGATGGCTTTGCACTAAGGGTGCCCACTCCTGACGGCTCAATAGTTGACCTTACCTGCGAATTGTCGCGCAGTGTAACCAAGGATGAAATTAACGAAGCCATGAAAAAAGCAGCCGAAGGCCCCATGAAAGGCATTCTCGAGTATTGCACCGACCCTGTTGTAAGTGCAGATATTATTGGTAATACACATTCATCAATTTTTGATTCATTGCTGACTCAGGTCATTCATGGAAACCTTATTAAAGTTGTGAGTTGGTATGATAATGAAGTGGGCTATTCCAACAGGATTGTGGACCTTATTGCTAAAATTGGGTAATGTTACAAGGTGTAGTTATCAGGTCAACCGGCAGCGCTTATACGGTCGAAGCTGAAAGCGGGATTTTTGAGTGCAGGTTAAAAGGTAATTACAAAATTAAAGGCATCAAAACAACAAACCCTATTGCAGTCGGCGATAGGGTTTTATTTTCATTAAGCAGCGGAGGAGATATTGGAAGTATTGAAAAGATTTGCGAAAGACATAATTATATTATAAGAAAATCGGTAAATCTTTCAAAGCAAACGCATATTATTGCTTCAAATATCGACCAGGCCATTCTTATCGTTTCATTAACTTCGCCAAGAACTTCGTCTGGCTTTATTGACAGGTTTACCATAACTGCTGAAGCTTATCACATACCGGTAAATATTGTTTTTAATAAGTCGGATCTTTACAATTCAAAGCTTAAAAATCAAGTGAGAGAATGGGTGGGGATTTACGAAAAGATAGGTTATAAGTGTTTGGTTACTTCATTGTATAATTTGAATGACGTCAAATCTTTTTCAGAATTGTTAAAAAGTAAGGTATCCTTGTTATCGGGTCATTCGGGAGTGGGCAAATCTGCCCTGCTGAATGCAGTTGAACCCGGTTTGAATTTGAAAACAGCCCCTGTGTCTGATTTTAATTGCAAAGGGAAACATACCACCACATTTGCTCAAATGCATAAATTATCGATGGGTGGTTATGTTATTGATACACCTGGAATAAAAGAGTTTGGAATAATTGATTTCAAAAAAGAGGAAGTATCGCACTATTTCCCGGAAATGAGAGATATAATTGGTAAATGTCGCTTTAATAATTGCACGCATAGCAATGAACCTGGTTGTGCAGTAAAAATGGCTGTTGAAGAGGGTGCTGTTAGCGACATGCGTTATAAAAATTACCTCAATATTCTTAATAACGAGGATGCTTTTATGCCGGATTATCTAAAATAAGTAAAATATCTGTTAAAGACATATTTTGAGTAATTGCCCTACTTTAAGTCTTGAATTTTTCGACAGGTCGTTCATTTCACATAACTGTTGAATGCTGATGCCGTATTCTTTTGCAATTTTGTAAAGATAGTCGCCGGTCTGAACCGAGTAAATTATAGCGTTTTCGGAGTAAACAAAGAAGTTGCGTTTTATTTTTTTAAGAATTATTTTTTCATTTGTCAGTTTGTTTTCCTTGAAAGATACAAGGTGGGCAGGGTTAAGGGGCACACCTTTGAACCTTATTTCGTAATGCAGATGTGTTCCGCTTGATTTGCCTGAGTTTCCGGCTCTCCCAATAATTTCACCTGCTTTAATGTGTTGACCTGGTTTTACAATAATACGACTCAAGTGTGCATAGTAGGTTTCCAGCCCATTATAATGTCTTACAATGACTAAGCGGCCATAACCCTGAAAAAACTTAGCATAGCGTACCACGCCATCAAAAGAGTTAACAATAGGTAGTGAATAATTGACCCCAAGGTCGATGCCTTGATGCATACGGCCATCACGCCATCCGTATTTGGATGTTACGGGAGCATCGAAGCATGGCATATTGAAAAGACACGTGTCATTGATAAGGTTAATTTCTAAAATGGAGTCACCTTCAATCAAATCTGGTGGGTATGGATTAGGATTAATCTGGCACCAGATGTTGTTGTAAATGCCTGAGGCCGGATAAGAAATAGTATTTGCATCTTTCAATGGTTCGCATGTCACTATAAGTTCATCATCGAACAACAAGTTCAGGCAATAATCTATAGCCGAAATTAGTTCAGTAGGAATTGAATCAAGGTCAAGGATAGAATCAATCAGAAACTGAAAGTCATCTGTGTCAAACTTGTACATATTTTTTACATGTGTTAGTAAAGATGACTCCTCGTTTGATAATTGGGTGTGGCAAATAACAGAATCGATATAGGATTCGAATGTGATGTTAAGCGAATAATTGTATGATGTTTTAATAAAATAATTATTTAGCAAGGACAGAGGTGCCACGGTATCAGTCTTAAGGCTTGGCTTATCGCCGGCTGTAAGGATTAGCGATTGCAGAAGCATGAAAATAAAAAAGGCAGATTTCCTCATTTGCTAAAAGGGTGTAGTTGTTCTATTTAAGCCATTTATCCAGCCACCTGAAAAACTCTCTTTGCCAGAGAACACTGTTTTGTGGTTTCATAACAAAATGAGTTTCATTGGGGAAAAACAAAAAACGGCTGGGTATATTTTTTAGCTGGGCCGCATTAAAGGCCTGCATGCCTTCTGTATAAGGTATTCTGAAATCCTTCCCTCCATGAATTACAAGCAGAGGTGTATCCCAGTTTCCAATAAAGTTATGAGGTGAAAAATCATAACTTTTTGGTGGAACTTTATCCCAGAAGGGCCCCCCGAGGTCGTGGTTGGCAAAGAACATTTCTTCGGTAGTGCCGTACCAGCTTTCGAAGTTAAACATACCGCAATGGGCAATGAAGGCTTTAAACCTTTTGTTGTGGTTGCCGGCGAGCCAATATACTGAGTATCCACCATAACTGGCACCTACTGCTCCTAAACGATTTTTGTCAACATAAGGTTCAGCAGCAACAGCGTCAATAGCACTAAGATAATCCTTCATGTTTTGTCCGCCGTAATCTCCGCTAATTTGGTCATTCCATTCCTGCCCAAAACCGGGTAAGCCTCTGCGGTTTGGAGCAACCACTATGTAATCATGGGCTGCCATCATCTGAAAATTCCAACGGTATGAAAAAAATTGACTTACTGCGCTTTGAGGGCCTCCCTGGCAGTAAAGCAGAGCTGGATATTTTTTCTTTGGGTCGAATTGGGGTGGATAAATAACCCAAACCAGCATCTGCTTGTTATCGGTTGTTTTTACCCATCTTTCTTCCACTTTTCCAATTTCAATAGTGTCAAGAATCTTTTTATTGTGAGTTGTCAGTTGTTTCATAGCACCGTTTGTCTCGTCAATAGCATATAATTCAGTTGGAGACGACATGGACATTATTTCGGCAATAATCTGTTTTCCTTTTAAATCGAATGAAACTATATCGTGAACACCTTTTGTAATTTGAGAAACTGCTTTAGTGTTTAGATTAATTTTAA
Organism: Bacteroidota bacterium; assembly: GCA_022708385.1. Lineage (GTDB taxonomy): Bacteria > Bacteroidota > Bacteroidia > Bacteroidales > PXBB01 > JAKIYU01. The sequence continues at coordinate 4,809 of JAKIYU010000129.1, forward strand.
AAAGCTGAAATGTTCCCTTGATGCAACTTTTAAAATAGATGTTCTTATTATCGGGGCTCCAAATAAAATGCTCTGAGCTTTGATCAAATGAATCTGTAATATCGCTGGCTGTTTTACTTATGAAATCATACACCATTATTCTTTCTTTGTCCGATTCAAACCCCGGGGTTTTCATGCTTTGCCATGCAATTTTTTGAACATCACCCGAAAATACGGGGCATTTGTCGTAACCTTCATTTCCTTTTGAAATGTTTTCTGTTTTGCCGGTTTCGATGTAATAAAGGTAAATATCACTGTTGGTGCTAAGGGCAAAATCTTTTCCGGTAAGTTTTTTACAGGTATAAGCCAATATTTTTCCATCGGGGCTGAAAGTTATCTCAGCCATATCGCCATAGGGTGGGAGTGGCGCATGGAATCTTTCGTTTTTCATAATATCTATACCTTCATCTATTTTGCCATTCCGGTAGGGTGCTATGAAAATATGGCTATAGCTATAATTAGTCCATGCATTCCAATGGCGGTACATAAGGTCGTCGTATATGCCTGCTTCGGCCAATGGCAGGTCGGGGTACAAATCGTGAACATCTTTGTCGAGTTTGACATCTTTTACATAGGCAATGTTGTTAAGTAGCGGTGAATACAGAAAGCCATTTATGCCGTCAGGAATATTGGAAATCTGTTTTTTATCTGTACCATCGGGATTTATTTCCCAAATTTGGCTGCTGTTACTCTTTGAGGAGATATAGCCTATCTTTAACCCATCGGGGCGCCAGACAGCGTTAAAAATCATTTCCTCGTCATCGGTAATCTGAGTGCTTTTACCGTCAGCAAAGCTATAGACAAACAGGTTTCTTTTTCCCCTGTTTTGACTGAGGTTGTAATTGGTTACACCATAGAGAATTTTGGTACCATCAGGAGAAAGTCGTGCTTCGCTTATTCTGCTGAATTCCCAAAGGGTTTCTGCTGTCAGTCGTTTTTTGGGGAAAGGCAGGCCATTTGTATTATTCTGACCATGAGTAAAGCTGATAAAAAAGAAGTATGTAAATAAAAATAGTGTATTAATTTTCATGTTAGTTTTTTAATAATTGAAGTGAATATTTATTTTACTGCTTCCATAAAAAGTGAAGTAGGGTCATAAGGTAAGACATCTTTTACATCCAGTTCAAAGGTTTCCCACTGGTTTATTTGACTGCTGAAAGGATCTTTTTGAATGATTTGAGAGAAGCCGGTTTTCTGTAGAAGCCTTGTTAATGAAAATTTGTCGTACATCCACATGTGAATCTCACCTTCCATTCTAAATGAGCCCAGTTTGTATAAATTATAAAAATGTTTTCCAAACAATGCAACGATAGTTTTTTCCTTTAAAGTTCTTAGCAAATTTTTATAAAACAACTTGTGTTTTTTATTGGGTACGTTATAATTTTTATTATTAAAATTGTTAATACCAGAAAATTCCTCTCTGATTTTTTTACCCATAGCTCCCAGCCTGTTGAATACATATTCTTCGTTAAGGATATTTTCTTTCATGAGATACTCCGCCATATACCCGCCGCAGTAATTTCTTACTGACTGGTCGAGAAGTTCAAGAAGTATCCACTCATAATCGGATTCTGATTTTTCAGATGGGTTTTCAATATTTAATTTAAGCAGCCTCAAATATTCTGTAGCAATATTTTCGAGGTCAGGCACTACTATGCGTAGGATTCCTGATGGCTTCAATACTCTGTGACATTCTTTAAGAAAAGGCAAGGCTTTATCCTTAGGGAAATGTTCAAGAACCTGTGATTGATATACGACTTCAAATGTATTGTCCGGGAATGGAATACCTTTAAAGAGATTGCATTGCTGTACATCTGGACTTCTTGGAACCATATCAATATTGTGCCAGGCAGTATGGAATTTACTGCCGCAGCCAACATTGAGATAATTTAATTTGCCGGTCATATATAATATTTTACTTGTCTAGCCTGTTCAAGCCCTCAATTGCAAGCTCGTAATTGGTTTTAATGCTGAGGGCTTTTTTGTAATTCTCGCGGGCATTAAAAATATCACCCAGCAGTTCATAACAATATCCCTTGTTGTAATAAGCTTCGTAATAATCAGGAGCGCAAGCTATAGCTTTATTGAAATATTTAATGGCTTCTTTATACATTTTTAGTTCCACAAGGTGGATATACCCCATATTGAAATGAGCATAACAGAAGGTTGAATCAATCATTAAAAGATTGGAATAGGCAGCCAGGGCTTCGTTAAGGAACCCATTTTCCTGATAATACATGCCTAAACCGTAATGGGCTTCGGTGCTTTTGGGGTTCAGATTAAGCGCATTGTTATAATATTCTGCAGCAAGCGGGTTGTGTTTAGCAGCAAAAAGAAGCCCCAGTTGCATATAGGCATGATAATTTTCCTGGTCTTGTTCAACACATTTTTGAATATTTTTAATGGCATTTGTAGTATCGCCTTTTAACTTAAAAGTCATTCCCCTTATAAAATATGCTTTAGGATTAACTTTGTCAATAGTTATGGCTTTTTCGGTAAGCTCAAGAGTAATACTATATTGCTCAAAGTACAGATGCAATTC
>JAKIYU010000130.1 GCA_022708385.1 Bacteroidota bacterium
GGCTACCCGTTCGAGAATGGCTGCTGTTTGCTCTTTCAGGTATTTTTCGTTATCGAAACCTGTTTTATTTGATGTGTTCATAAAGAAAAAAAAGTCAATATTAACAAATTTCACTCTATGTAATGAAGAAATTTTAAAAGAATTGTAAAAAATCAGGTGTGCATGTTGCAAAAAAAATATCCCCGGAGAGGATGAAACGGGGATAATTGAAATAGCTGCGGGCATTTTGCAGCTGACATTTTCAATATTATCGTGTATCGAACATCGGTTTAGTCAGTTCTTTTTTGCCAATGCTGTATTTGAAGGCAATGTAACCGTCAACGGCCTTGAAATCGCTGAGAGGCAGGAGCCAGCCGGATTTTTCGACACCAAAAGAAATACCGAAAATACGTAAATGCAAGCCCATGCGCAGCATACGCCAGTCGTACAGCGAAACAGGTGCCGATACTTCTAAGCGGCGGCGTTCATAACGCGGTATAAAAGCCAGTACACCGGGCCGGCGCACCTGGCAGCCTGTAAAACGAAAACCCTGCACAAACTGGCTTCCCAGAAAAAATGCATCATTGATATTGTAATCGAACTGTAAGCTCAGTGCTGTGGGCAGTACAAAACTCAGACTGTTGCGTTGTACCATGCCCCCGGTTGTGGTGCCCATATCGTAAATATTGCTCACAGTATTACCGTTAGCGTTAACACTTTCGTCGTACGAGTTAACGTGGTATGTAATCCCGCTGCCGAAGCGGATAGCTCCCAGGTCGAGCAGGATGGCTCCGAGCCGGTAACGGTAATTGTAAAAACCTGCCACACTACGCGTGGTGCTCCTGTCGCTAACGGCATAGGTTACACCCAGATCCGCTCCCAGTCCATATCCGTTTATTAAACCACGTGGTACCACAACTCCGAAGTTTGCCTGTGCGTTGCTGAACGAAATGCTTTTATTGTTGGCGTAGTAATAATCGAGATTTTTGTTGCTGAAATAGCAGGCCGCGTTACCCAGCAGGAGCTTTCCTGTTATACCTGCGGCAAAGTACTTTCCGTTTTCCTGCACCAGACGCCTGCTGTAGGTGGCGCTGAGTTCTTCCCACGAAGCCAGGGCAAAATGAAACCTGTCAGCATGTTGTGGTGTGTTTATAGGGTGAGAAACTTCACGCCCTGCAAAAATCCCTTCATTCATTAAGTGGACAATATCCTGCGGGATGTTCACCGCATCGGCTTCGAGCCGCCAGCTAATGCCAAATGCAAAGGCATTTTTACCGTTGGCATACATTACGGCAGGCAGGTGCATCTGTTCGCGTGTAAAAAGGTAAGGGCTTTTGCCGTTCAGCGGGTACAGCTTGTAAGCCCCCTTGTCGGCAAAACCATTGCGGAAGGGGTTGATGGGGTTGTACTGCTTTTTGGGAATGTAATAATAGTTGTTGTGCATGTGTCCGCCAAATGTAAACAGGTTGATGTCGAGTTTCATTTTGGTATTGGCTATGGAAGAAGGGTTGAGATAAATGCCCGACAGACCGGCATAATTGCCGGTGAAGCCAATCATGTTTTGGGCTGCAACATAATTTACAGACAGCAACCTGATAAGGGAACCTGCAATTATTAACCTGAATATACAGTTTGACGTTTTCATGGCTTTTATAATTTTAATGGGCTTTTCATTTTTTGTCTATTGTGTTTTGTCATGGTTCGACATGCTCACCACAGAGCGGAATTTGCCTGTTGCACAGCAAATTCACGTGCCAAAACATTTGCTATTTTCCTATTCGCCACGGGTTTCGCCCGTGGCTACCGACATTTTTTCCCTCCGGGAAAATTACGGCATTACAATATTAAACGTGTACCCGCTGCAGGTGGCTACGGCATTGTTGTCGCAGGCGCCATTGCCATAATCAAGTGTTATGACGGGTAAGCCGGTTTGTGTGATTTCTACAATTCCGCTCTGTATCCATGCGCAGCCAACGGCTACACGCAGGGGGGTTGTGATGACGAGGGTGTAGGCTGTGCCGCCGCTGGTGGTGCCACTGGCAGTACCTGTTACCATATAGACATCGTCCATGATTTCGAGCAGTGTGGCTTCGCCTTCTATCCATTCGCGCTCCTGTATGGAGTTGTAAACCGTTACCCCATCGGGCGAGTAGAGGTTGCCGTTTTCGACCTCAGCCATGAAGGTATGATTGCCGGCCATGTTGCGCCCCTTATTGGTAATCCTTTCGAGACCGGTAATCTGGCGGCCGTTTACGAAGTAGTTGTTGAAGGTAAGTGTGCTAACAGAGCCTGAGTCGATATAGGCTTTGGTCATGTGAACGAGGATTTGGCCACTGCGTACCACACCATCGTCGCCGGGGCAACTTGTACCGAAATCAATTACCACATCCTTAGGCCAGGTACCCAGGTCGTTGGGGGTAAAAGTGACGGTGCAGCAGTTTGACAGGTATTTCAGCCCGTTTTGCCTTATGGCCAGTTCCACCTGACGGTAGGCATCGCTGAAAGCGGCTTCGGCATAGGCGTTTTCGGTTGCCACTTTCGAGGCCTGTGTGTAGGGCTGGTTTATGGGAGGTGTTACGGGATCCTTTTTGCAGGCTGCCGACATCATTAGAGCGCCGCTGATAATGATGCCGATAATTTTTTGTGTTTTCATGGCTCAAATTTTTTTTAGTTGTTAATAAATTTGTATCTTCGCTACATTATTAACGTTTGGCAAAGCAGACATCTTATTTCCAAAAAGCCGAAGCGTCGAAAAAGCGTATTGAAGCAACCAAAACCATAACTGAAGTGTCGTTTTTACGGGTTGAAGCGGTTTTAAAAAATGTCCTGATTATACTGATTTTTGTAAGCAGTTTCAGCCCAGGAATAGTTGATGGTCAGCCTGCCCATGCGTCTTACACCCTACAGAAACTCCTTGATAACTTTCACCAGGCAGCTGCGCAAGCTAATTTTGAAGCTTATTTCAGTTTTTTTGCCGAAGATGCTGTTTTTATGGGCACCGATGCCACCGAGCGCTGGGATAAGGCCGCCTTTATGAAATGGGCACGCCCTTTTTTCGACAGGGGGAAGGTCTGGCAGTTTACCGCTTTGCAACGCCATATAAGCACCGACAAGACAGGAAATACTGCCTGGTTCGACGAACTCCTTGATACACAAATGAAAATATGCAGGGGCTCGGGAGTGCTGGTAAAGCTGGATGATGGGTGGAAAATCAGACAGTATGTGCTGTCTATGACAATTCCAAATGAGAAATCGGATAGTATTATTAAAATTAAAACACCTCTTGAAGAGGAAATTATTGAATTTATCAAAGAGAAGAAAAGGACAGGGGAATAAATTTTCGGGGACTTCGGCTAACTTTGTCCCCGGAATAAATTTGATAGATGAGTGTAATTAGGTGGCTGAACGTAGTCGAAGTTACCCTCCCCTTAAATACCTCAAATACAGCTCCCCGCAAGCCCGCGCATCGCTCAGCGCATCATGATGGTTGAGAGGAATGTTGTGCATAGTGCACAGGGCTGCCAGATTTTTTTTATAGATGCGGCAGGTGTCCTTTTTAACATAATCAGGAGCCTCTATGCTATAATAGGTAAGGGTTTTCGTTAACACAGGAAAGTCGAACGAGAGCCCATTATGTGCCACAACAATCTGTTCTCTAATATATGGTTCAATGTGTGCCCATACATTGCTAAAAACGGGTGCTTCAACTGTATGCCACGGTGTAATGCCATGAATGGCAATAAAATTCGACCAGTAATAATTGTCGGGAGGCTGTACCAAGAAGTTAATTTCTTTGACAATAACACCTGCCTCGTACCTTACCAGTCCTACCTGGCAAATACTCCAGCCCTGAGGATTGGCGGTTTCGAAATCTATGGCGGTGAAAGTTGTGTCCATCGTTTTACAAACATAAATAAAAATTTTTTATAATATTATACTTTTTTGTTTCGACTACTCTTTTGGGTTTTCGGCTGCGTCCTTTAATTTTAAATTATAGTATTTCTGCCCATACAGCGACAGCAGGACCAGTGAGTTTAATTCTATCGATGAGGTGGGTAAATTTATTTAAAGGTATTTCTTCTGACAACTTTATCTGAATGGAAAGCTCAATCATTTTGTCACTCTCAATTGCAGACATATTAAATTCTTTATAGTTTTTCTTTTTTGAATGGACAAGCATTTCATACCTGTCGTCAATCAAGGCAATAATTGCTGTCAGGAAATGCATCATCTTAATCATTAGGACAATTGTTTCAGTACATTAAAAATTGCAACAAAAATATGTTGTAGTAACGCCAATATGTGTCGTCATCACAAAAACATTCCGGAATCCCTGCTGTTTGTCAAAAATATTTACTTTTGGTACTACAATGTGGAGATTGGTATAAGCGCGTCTAAACGATTAAGACACACGTAAATGAATGAGATAAAAAGGACAACAAATTTTTCATTTTCGGAATTTCAATGGCTGGTATTTTATGCGCTGGTATTAATGGCTGTTAAGCTGTTGCTTTTGCCTTTTGTTCAGGCCAACAATTCAGATGGAGTGTGCAGGGTTTTTGCGTCAGTATCGGTGGCTGAAAATTTTTCAATAATTAAAACCGGTAACTGGCCTCCCTTGTTTTTTTATTTAATGGGAGCTGCTCTCAAACTGTACCACAATGCCCTTTACACACCATTGGTGGTTAATATATTGCTGAGTTCTTTCATGCTTTTCCCATTGTACTTTTTGTTGAAAAGGATGTTCAACGCATATACCGCATTGCTTCTGTGTATCATTTTCTCTCTATCTCCTATCGTGTTCCGTTTGAGTTTATTGGCTATGGCCGAAACACCATCCCTGTTTTTCATTATAATGGGTGCAAGCGTAACGGCAAAAGGACTACTGGAAAAACACAAAGGCTACATTATGCTTGGTGGATTGTTTGTCAGTCTGGCAGGCGGCTTCCGGTACGAAAGCTGGTTTATAGCACCTATGGCAGCCATAGTTATCGCTTCAAGGTTTTCGAAAAGGGAGGCAGTTTTTTTCTTGCTTCCTTCCATGATTTTCCCTATATATTGGTTGATGTCGAATTTTATTTACAGCGGAAACATGTTTGCCAGTTTTACATGGGCCGCAGATGCACCCAAAACAAACAGGATCGATTCGTTCGATGCCTTTTTGCGCCGCACATGGTGGCTCCCCCTTTCTGTAGTTTTTGCCTTTGGGCCTGTGGCTTTCTGGTTCTTTATAAGGGAAATTATTCGTTTGTGGAAAAACAAAAGCAAGCATAAAACGGCTTTCAGTTTTTTAATGCTGTTTGGTGTGGTTTACTTTATTTATGCCATTAACTGTTACAGGGGCAGCTTGTTGATGCAGCACCGTTTCACAGTTATATTATACCTGCTTTCCTTTCCCTTTCTGGGTTTTTACTTTAATGACAGGGTTAAGAAAAACGCTTTCATAATGGCATTGGTATTTTCGGTTTTTGCCTATGTGCCTGCATTCTTTTACAGTTCAAGGGGTGCGGAGCCTATACCACGCCTGCGCAATAAAGAAGCTGCTGTTTTGGCAGATATTATTGCGCAAAACAAAACCCCTGAATCGGGACTCATAGTAGATTTTTACGACTGGGAAAGCACCTATTACGTGGCCTTTATGTCGGGATTGCCAAAGAGCAACATTGTAATAATAGACCAAAGCAGTTCGGACGATGTGATAAAAACTGAGATTAAAAATCTGTTAGACCGTCATCCCAAAGGGTTTATGCTCTATTATGACAAGGGCAAACTTCCTAACGAGGCATATATAAGCGGGGACACGCTGCGTTTCAATAACATACATATAACACTAATTATCAAATCATTGTATGATAAGGAAGGGGTTGGGTTGTATGGGTATAGATGGGAGTGAAAATTGAAATAACGTGGCGCTTTGATTGAAAAGGGTGAGGTGATGATTTACTCTCTAAAACTTAAAACAATACTGTTGAAAAAGATACTTGTTGCGTACCTACGGCACGCTTTTGTACATGTTTTATATTCTTCTACCTACATTTTGTCACCTGGAACATAAATGAGCGGGAAACGGGTCTCGAACCCGCGACCTTCAGCTTGGGAAGCTGACGCTCTACCAACTGAGCTATTCCCGCTTATATTGATGCAAAATTAAAAATTTTTTATATCTTCAAAGGGATTAATACAAGAAAATTAATTTATTTTTCTTCAGGATAGTTGCCTGTTTAATTGCCAAAAATACCGTACGCATAAAACCTGAGGTTGTCGTTGTGTTTTTTGTTGTATGCGTTCAGCAATTTTTTAAAAAGCATCCAATCGAAGGGGAAAATGAAAAGGTTAAGGCGAAGGCGTGCGATGATGAAAGGCCGCCATACCGTATTAAAGAATCTTGCGGTTTTTCTGAATCCGGATGGGGCTCTCAGATAGCATTTTTTTTCGGAGAAGGGGAGGTAAAAGTTCATAAAGGCATCGAGGGTGTCGTAAAAGGAGGGGTTGAGCCAGGGTGGCCTGAAACAGGCCGGTGCATGGTTTATCCAGTCTTTCAACTGCTGCGGTTCACAGAATCCTTTGCTGATGGCCTTTTTGTAAAGTGGCGTTTGGGGGTATGGTGTAAAGATATTTATCTGTATTTTAACGGCATTGTCAATCAGTTTGGCTTTGCGTATCAGTTTAAATGTGGCCCGGATATCATCTTTAACATCGAGCGGGTAGCCCATCATGGTCGAGAAGAATGTAGTTATATGATGGGTTTTGAGTTTCTTAATAAGGTGCAGCACATCTTCACAGACCAGTTTGTCTTTAATGGCTGAAAGAACCACGTCACTGCCCGATTCGGCACCGGTTGATACCCGCCTGAGCCCGGCACGGTACAGCAAGTCAAGGTCGCTGTCGCTGAACATCTGCACAAATGAACGGGCGTGTGCAGAGCCTTCCCACAGGATGTTTATATTTTCGGCAATCAGGCGGTTTGCAAAATCCAGTACAAATTTTCTGTTCGAGAAGAAATTGTCATCCCAGAATAATATACTGTCGATGCGGGCTGTACGTATAAAGTATTTTATATCGTTTATAATGGTGTCCGTTTCTTTCGGAAACCAACTTTTCTTAAAAACCTGCGCCCCTGAACAAAACGGGCAATTGAGAGGGCAGCCATAAGAAGCGAAATACATTAGGCGGCGTTCGGAGAAGTCGGTTTTTAAAACATAGGCGTTAATGTTGATAAAGCTATAGTCCACTTTGGGAAAGCTGTCCAGACGGCTAAAGTTTTCCGGTGGTGTAATCTGCAAGGTGTTGCCGTTTTTGTATCCCAGACCGGCAATAGAGGTAAAATCTTTATGTTGCAGTAGCGCATCGGTTAAGAGGGCAAAAGGTTTTTCGCCCTGTCCGGTAATAATGAAGTC
>JAKIYU010000131.1 GCA_022708385.1 Bacteroidota bacterium
AAAATAAAAGCATTCAGGGCATCATTCAGGGGTGTAAGAAATGCCTCTTTTTTCCTTTTTAGATTATCAAATATTTATGCTTAAAAGATATTCCCTCAACTTTTCCGCTTGATCCGTAATCTGGAAATTGATATGAAAAGATTTGTTTTACTTCAACTATTACTGAGTTTAACTTTAAGCCATATTTTATCGCAGACAATATTTCAAAAATCCTATGGTAACGGACATGAAGGCAGTGCCGCTATGGAAAAAACATCCGACGGCGGGTATATTTTTACAGGGGGTGCCAATAGTTTTTGTATCGGACTAAACGATGTCTATTTATTTAAAACCGACAGCTTGGGAAATCTATCATGGACAAAGACATTTAAAGTAAATGACTACAATCACGGATTTGCTGTAACGCAAAATATCGAAGGCGGCTATGCCATTGCAGGAGCTACTTCTGTCTCAAATACACAATCCTCCTTTTATTTTATTAAAACAGATGATAACGGCAACCTTTTAAAAAGTAAAACATACGGCAATTATCCTGTTGCTTATCCCAATGTAATTCAACAAACGAACGACTCCGGCTATGTGATGTATGGCTATTATTTTGAAAATTATTATTACTCATTATTGGTAAGAACAAATAAAGACGGCGATGTACTTTGGTCAAAAACGTATTGCTATCAGGTGGGTAAATCACTTGTTAAAACGAATGATAACGGTTTTATTTTGTGTGGCAATACAAGTAATGGTGCCATTGATATTTATGTGACGAAAATTGACAGCCTCGGGAATACGCTTTGGACTCAGATAATTGGAATTGACAGTGCTATTGCTGTCTGTAACCAGATTAAGAACACAAAAGACGGCGGGCATATTATTGTTGGATATGACCAGATAGGCAATGTTATGGATGTGCTTTTAATGAAAATTGATTCTTTAGGTAGTGTTCAATGGGTTAAAACATATGGCGGCATTGATTCTGATAATGGTGAAAATGTTTTTGAAACATCTGATGGCGGGTATATTGTTGTGGGCGGTACTTTTAGTTTTGGTGCAGCAGGTTATGGAGATGCGTATTTACTTAAAACCGATTCAGCAGGCAACCTGCTTTGGTCGAAAATATATGGAGGCGCAGGAAAAGAATGGGGCTGTTCTGTAAAAGAAACAAATGATGGGGGCTATGTGTTTGCAGGTGTTACCTGGATAACAAACGGTGCGTTTCTTATTAAAACAGATCAGAACGGTGGCGTGGACTGCTTCGAAAATAGCCCTGCAACCATTGTCAATACACCCGGTACACATACTTATACAGCATCATTTATTGTGGGGCAATGCAATGCATCAAATACGCCAAATACTATAGTCGGTAGTGTTGGCGTAGAAGAAAATATATGTAACTATACTAATGTACAGGGAATTGATTATTCTGATAATGCCTTAGAAATATATCCAAATCCTGCTTCAAAAAATTTTATAATCGAGACACTGGAAAATGGCACTTTGGAAATTTTTAATATTGAAGGACAACTTGTTAAAACTATTTATTTGTCAGCCCCAAAAACTAGTGTTGATGTGTCTTATCTGCCAAATGGTGTTTATGCTATTGAAGTCAAGTCTGCAAAAGGGGTGGTCGTTAAAAAACTTATTAAACAATAGGAATTTTTCCGTTGTATTAGAAGATGGTTTAAAAATTTAAAAATTTTTAACCATTTTTATTTGGGAAACATTCGTAATTTTGAATAATTTTAAATAAGAATAAATTATAGCAAAAATTACATTAAAGGGAAACCCCATTAATACTATTGGAGAGCTTCCCAAAACAGGAGAAAAAATACAAGATTTTACACTAGTAAAATCAGACCTTTCCCAAGTATCGCTTAAAGATTTTGAAGGGCATAAACTCGTGCTGAACATTTTTCCAAGCCTCGATACAGGCGTATGTGCAGCTTCTGTAAGAAGATTCAACAAAGTGGCAGGCGAACTGCAGAATACCAAAGTGCTGTGCATCTCGCGCGACCTGCCTTTTGCCCAAAGCCGTTTTTGCGGTGCCGAAGGGCTCAGCAATGTCATCACACTGTCGGATTTCAATACCGGCGCTTTCGGGAAGAATTATGGACTTGAAATTACCGATGGCCCTCTGGCAGGATTACACTCAAGGGCTGTAATAGTTGTAAATGAAGAGCATAAGGTCATCTATACCGAACAGGTTCCTGAAATAGCGCAAGAACCCGATTACGAAAAAGCGCTTAAGGCGCTTTAATAAAAAAAGAGGCTGTCTCAGGTAAGAGCAGCCTCTTTTTTTATGGCAATACTTTTTATTTGAAACTTATAGTAAGGGAAGTTACATCGTATGGGTTGTATGGTGAAAGCAGGTTCATGCGGGCTTCAATATCGCCGTAAGCAGAGGAGGGGGCTATACCGCCCTGAACAAACCCATTGCTGTTGAAGTAACCCGGCGCTTCGGTGTTGAAGAGGTAGGCTGCAACACTGGCACTGTCAATGCTTGGCCATGTTTGATATATTTGAGTTGTGAATACATTTTCTATCGAATTGTCTTTGAGCAAAACCACCCTGTCGCTTGAATTAAGAGTGCTCAATGGCAGGCCTAATTCAGCCACTGCTATGTTTGAGCTTTCGTTGCATGAAGCCACAAAGGCATAATTGAAGCCGGTCTGCGTAGTAAAGAACTTGGCATTGGGATGGGTCGAATTTCCAAGAACATCCACATAGTTGCCGTTTTTACCGGCAAACATTTTCATGGTTTTCATCGAATAGGGGTCGACAAGTGGGTTGGCCAACGGGAGGTCAACAAGGTAAACAAACATGTGTGCAGTGTAGCCTAAGTTGCCGGCTTCGCTGTAATCAACCCTGTACTTTGGATCTGGGTAGTTGGCATACTCAACCCTGTCGATATTGTAGGGCTTAAGAATGGCTATGCCTTTTATGGGATTGGTGTTCCAGAAAACCTGCAGGGCTTTGCCACCATCGGCATTCGATTGGGACAAGGCATCGGTAATGGTCATTTCAAATTCCCATGTAATGCCTTCATAATCGGAATTTGTTACTACAACGACATTCTTGGTGCGTCCGTCTTTATTGCTAACAAACGAAAAACTCATGGCTTGATTGATATTGTGTGTAGAGATGGCAATCATTAGAGCCTGAACAACTTCTGCGGCTTTTTCACCCACATATATAAATGTGCACAGATGATGGTAGATGTGATTGCCATTAAGTGTATCAGCAGTAATGCTTTTAAGTTTGTTGCTTTCATTACGGCTTAATGAGGAAGGTATGTCCACCATAAATTTTGTGGGGATATTCTTTTTGTTACCTTCATCAAGAGGTTCGTCTTTTTTACATCCCGGCATGATAACCGCTAAAGTTAATGACAGGAAGAGAGCTGATAATTTCAATTGTGTTTTCATGACTATAATTTTTAAGGTTAATAAATTCTGCGTTTTCTGAAGGTCTTACACAAAACTTATTGCTTACCCTAACAAAATTATGAAAAACTTATTGCCCTGTTTCTTTTTCAGGATTCGATTTTTGATTTTTAGGCTTATTCACGACATCATTAATTATATCGCCCGCAAGATATCCCATCAATCCGCCCATAGCCATTGAAGTGTATGGGCTGGAGTTAATGGGACACCCGGTAGTGCAACCATAATAAGTGTAATACATAAACCCGCCTAGACTACCTGCAATTATACCGATGATTATAAAAAAACGACGGGACGTAATGATTTTAAGAAATTTTTCGGTAATCATTTCAGAAGTTGTTCGATGTTTAGTTTGAGAAATTCTTTGGTTTGTAAGCCCACAAAACGTCTTTCGGGCTTGCCGTTTTTAAAGATGATAATGGTGGGAATGTTGCGCACATCGTATTCAAGCGAAACGGCATTGTAAGCGTCCACGTTCAGTTTGGCCACAGTAGCCTGCTGCCCGATTTCTTTAGCCAGTTCATCAACAATAGGACCCTGTTTGCGGCAGGGCGCACACCACGATGCCCAGAAGTCAACCAGGACAACGCCTTTGTTTATGGCGGTGTAAAATGTTTTATCGGTCAGTTCCGTGGCTTTTTCTACCGAAGGCAACGACGTGTTGCCCGGGACGTTGGCTGTTGTGGTATTGGTTGCATCAATGTTAGCACCAACTGCACCCTGGGGGGCTGATGTCTTCTCTGCGCTGGACGTACAGCAGGGAAATACCAGTGTAAACAGTCCAATGACAATTACAAGGGGAAGCAGATACCAAAGTACTGGTCTCTTTGCTTTACTTTCTCTTTTTTTCATGTCTTTTAGATATATTTTTTACAAAAGTAATTAATTTACCAGTGCTTTTTCAATGTGCCTGACAAGGGTGTCCTTGCTTTGAACGCCTACAAACTGATTTACAGGTTTGCCATCTTTGAATAATATTAATGTGGGAATACTCATAATATTATAACGGGCGGCGGTGTGGTTGTTATCGTCCACATCGAGTTTGGCAATTGTCGCTTTATCGCCTGTGGATTCAGCAACTTCGTGAAGAATAGTACCTTGCATACGACAGGGCGCACACCAGGGTGCCCAAAAGTCAACCAGAACAACGCCTGTGCTGATAAGTTTTTCAAAATTCTGGTCATTGACGTTTACGACTTCTTTTTTAATTGTATTCATCTTTAATAATTTTTAAATGATTTATATAATGATTAATTAATAAATATGCCAAATGCGTTAAGTGCTTGTTATTTAATATATTACGAATTATCTGGAGGGTGTCTTAAGTTTCTCTAAGTTAACACGGTTAACAGATTTCGGTTAACCATCAGCGCATGGTGTTCATAATAATGTCTTCCACATCTCCTGAAGCTTTGTGCATGGCACGCGAAATAAGCCCGCTCATTAATAAAGCCATTAGAGAAGTCCGCATCCTTGAAATATATACGAAACCGTCCGCTTTTTCGTAAATGGCCACTCGACAGGGTAACATGGAACTTACAAACCGTGCTTTGTCAAAAGACAGAAGCGCAAAGGCCAAGTCGGGTTTGCATATTTCATAAACCTTTACAGGCAAAAGCCCCTGTTTCCCATTTTTCTCCATAATGCTCTTTAAATCATGTACAGCCGGCATTTTCCAGCCTTTTTCCGTTACAGCCGATTCAAATTTCTTTTGTGTCTCATCAAAACTGAATTTCGAAATATTTTCACGAAACATGAGAATACTAAAAGCTAATTTAATTACAATAAATATAAGGGCAATAACAGCAATAATAATGATAACCGTAAGATAATAAGTGTTCATAATTGTAGATTTTGTTTATTTTAATTTAATACTTTATAATTTTCAAATCAAAATAATGCCAAAAGATTTAAATTGTTGAAATTCAATAATATATAATTGAATTTTTTTAATATTATTTAAGCATTATGTGTTAACTAAAATGTTAACTTTGCTAACCAAATAACAGTTATGAAATATCCTGAAAATTTGCTTAGTTTTTTGCCCTGTACCGTATTTTTTCTTGACAGTAGTTTTACGATTACAGGGCATAATGATGTTAATATAAACCTTTTCGGCATAGAGAAAGGGTTGCCGCTGTTTGAATGTATTCCTTTCGCGCTTTCAGAAAACAAGTTTGCTCTCGAAAAATGTGCTGTGAGTCATTTTAATAATGCTTCAGAGGTTTTTACGAGAAGTTTTATCTACCAGCATAAGGAGGGGCGTGAGCAAATGGCTTTAATTATTTTAAAGAAGTGCGATCGTTTGACCGCTTATACCTATATTGGCGTGCTTTGCGACATGACAGATGAAAAAGAGTGTCTTATGCGGCAAACAGGCATGTTGCTAAATGTGCAGGATAATTTTACCAGTCGTATAGTAGGACAGAATGAAAAAATGCTTGAAATAAATAAACTTATTCGTTTTGCTGCCGATTCCAATGCCACTGTATTAATAAGCGGCGAAAGTGGTACAGGCAAAGAACTTATTGCCGATGCCATTCATTACAATTCATCAAGGAAAAACAAACCCTATATTAAAATCAATTGTTCTGCCCTCAGCGAAACTCTGCTCGAAAGCGAATTGTTTGGCCATGTTAAAGGATCATTTACAGGGGCCTATAAAGATAAAAAAGGCAAATTCGAAGAAGCCCAGGGTGGCACCATATTTTTAGATGAAATAAGCGAAATTACCCCGACACTGCAGGTGAAGCTACTGAGGGTTATCCAGGAAAAAACCATCGAAAGAGTAGGCGATAATAAAGTAATAAAGGTGGATATGCGCATTATAGCCGCTACCAATAAAAACCTCAGGGAACTGACGCAGAAAAATGCTTTCAGGGAAGATTTGTTTTACAGGCTAAATGTGTTTAATATCAAAACTGTACCTTTAAGGGATAGAAAAAATGATATCCCGCTTTTATGCCAGCATTTTATTAATAAATTCAATAAAGATACGGGTAAAAAAATCAAAGGAATTACTTCTGATGCCTTTCGGCTATTGATGGATTATTGCTGGCCGGGCAATGTGCGCGAACTTGAAAATGTTATTGAACACGCCTTTGTGGTTGTAGAGAAAAGTATTATCGACATCTTTGACTTTCCGCAGGAATTAAGGCAGATAGCTTATCGGGATGGGATATGTAAAAATAAAGCTTCCGTTTTGCCTGCCCCTGTCACCGAAACCCCCACTCAGGAAAAGTTTAAAGGCAAAAACGGGCATCTTCGTATTGACAAGACTTCTTTGCTTAAAATTCTGGAAGCCAATAATTGGAATCAGTCCAAAACAGCCAAGGAACTTGGTGTTAGCCGTGTGGGCCTGTGGAAAAAAATAAAAAAATTAGGAATAAAGTTATTTTAAAAAAAATGATTTTTGTAATTTATACATTATGAAAGCGCTTATCATTAATAAACAATTAAAAAATTCCTAAAATATTTTAAAAATAATTCTTTTTATAAAAAATCGAAGAAATAATTATATATTTGCCGAAAATTACAATTAAATATAATTGCTTAATATTTAATAATAATAAAAAATAAATAAAGATGAAAAGATTCAGCATTTTAACTTTTACAGCACTTTTGCTTACAGGTTTATTTATGATGACCGGATGCGGGCTTAAAAAGATGGTGAAAAAATATGATATGGTCAAGTACGAAACCGCACCCAATCCTCTTGAAACTCACGGTCAGAAAATTAAAGTAACCATCAAAGGCAGTATTCCTGAAAAATATTTTCATAAAAAAGCCACAGTTGAGTTTACACCTGTTCTCAAATACGAAGGCGGCAGCACCACCTTAAAAAGCATTACTTT
>JAKIYU010000132.1 GCA_022708385.1 Bacteroidota bacterium
TCCGAAATGGCATCAAGAGCATCATCTGCATAGCCTTCGTCATCATAATAATCGCCATAATGCGGGTCATAGCATTCTATAATATCATTAAAATCAATTGAAATCAGGGCATCACGAATTTGTTCCTTAACTTCATCAACATCAACAAATGAAATACTATCAAGTGTTTCATGAGCATTCATTGTGTATTCATAAAATTGGCTTTGCAGGTCAGTGTCCTTGTCAAGAATTTGCTTTAGAAAATCGAGTTTCTTTTTTGTGTCGGCACTATCAAAGCACGCTTTAAACGTATCAGGAGTTAGTTGATTTAATTTTAAATTGTTTGCAGTTTTTTCTTCAAAACACCCATCTAAAATGGCCAAACCAAAAGCCACAGCATGTTTGCAGATGCCATCAAAATCATAAGGGCAGGTACAATCAAAATCAGGCAGGTCATCCGACATGTCAAGGGTAACTTTATAAGAATTTGAGCCCCTGACTATGCCTTCATAAAAATCACCTTTTTTTACGATACTTTTTACACAACCGCTTTCGTAATAATCCCGGCCCCTGATAAAACTACGAGGATTAGATAGCATCTCTAAGTCTTCTATATCAAAATCAATCATAATTTCGTTTTTAGAACAAATTTAAAAAAATAATTATTTTAAGTTCATTTACAATATTTTATTTTTGTATTAATTTAAAATGATTTTATGGGCTTAAGTTTTCATTATTCCGGCAGATTTAATCCCGAGAAATCTCTCAAAGAGATGGTGGATGAGGTAACAGACATCTGTAATACCTTTAAGTGGAAATACCACATTTTTACACCGATGCTGTTTATGGCATACAGTTTACACCTCCCGAATGTGAACCGGTTGCACTGACTTTTCTGTCAAATGGCAGAATGAGCAGCATGATTAACTTAAAGTTCTTTGGAAACAGTGAGAATGAAGATTACAAAAAATATTTATACATGTTGTCAGTCAAAACCCAGTTTGCCGGTATCGAAACACACGCCTTGCTCATCAAATTGTTCAGACATATAAGCCGTAAGTACCTGCTCGATTTTTACATGTCGGATGAGGGTTACTATTGGGAAACTGATGATTTGGCAAAGCTAAAGGAGCAGTTCATGCGCTACAACACTATTTTGGATAACTTTTGTCTCGGACTTGAAACCATACCCAAAAACGCCTCCGAAAGTTTAGAAGATTACCTGACAAGGGTTTTTGGGTATATTAACAAAAACGGCGAGGGAGCATAACATCAGTTATCAATCGTCAAAACCCGGCCTTTTATAACTCATGGCATGGGGAAAAGCTGCTGTCATAAGCCTCTTGATCAGTGATAATGAAGCCAGAAAATTTAAAATATCATCCTCCTTCTCAGGAAGTTGGCTGTAGAGATAGGAAAAAACTTCCATAGAACGTGTAACGGCAATCAAAGCAATTTTAGCTGTAAGATTAACTTCCTCAATCATGAAGTCATCTTGCTCGTCATCAAGTCCTGAAAAAGCTCTGTGAATTTTTGCACTTATAAAAATACTGTACCAATCAACTACTTCGATAGCATCCTTAAGAGAAATAGCTGTTTCTTCACCAATAGATAACACGACTTGGGTTTTCTTTTCGATATAATCTCTGTTTTCTTTCAACCATTTATGCACATCATTACTATATTTATGCGAGACTTTTTCTGCCTCCGATTCGATATGCTCAATTTCCTCAATAGAAGCGATGTCATTCAAATCAATACCCATTTCTGCTGCTTTTTCTTTAATCATTTGCTTTGTTACCTCAAATACTAGCGACAGTTCTTCCCAGAATGATTCGTTGGCGATGTCGTTGTTCTCATTATCTGCTTTGGATTGCAATTCCATATCATAAACAGCACATCTTGACGTAAAAGCACAACGTTCGCACCACCTGTCGCAATAATTATGGATACCGGAAATGTTTTTGCCGTTACGCACATTGTTAAAAACTCTTTGTTTATAGATTTCAATTTTCTTTTTTCTATCCATTTAGTATATTTTTGAAAACAAATTTACAAAAAATGATACTGTTACAATGGTAAAAGGACACGATGAACGACCTCGGATAGGTCGCATGTTTATAAAACGAATACAACAACAGGATATACGACCCCAGCCGGGGTCGCACAATTTCTTCAATTTTTTCTAAAAACATGTAATTTCTCCGGAATTACTACCTCAGTTTAGGTAACATGTTCTTTACCTAACCAATTTTACTCTATGAATGCTAATCTCTTTCTATAGATCCGTCATTACCAGCTTGCCATGTTTAATGCCTTTTAGTGCAATGATTTTATCAGCCAGTTCGAGGAGTTTGCGGGCTTTGCCTTTTACAGCTATTGTTTCGAGGCACAGGTCATGCTCCAGGTGTACATGCTGCGTAGAAAGTATCAGGTCGTGATAATCGTGCTGTACATTCATAAGGTTGTTATTCAGTTCTCTCTTATGGTGATCGTAAACAATAACAACGGCACCTGCAACAGTTTTGTTTGAATCGACTTTATCAGCCACCAGTGATCCTTTTACAAGGTGCCTTATGGCCTGTGAACGGTTTGGAAAGCCTTGTTTGGCAACAAGTTCATCCAGACTTTTTAGTATGTCACCTTCAAGCGAAACACCAAATCTTTTTAATTCCATTATTCAGCCGAGATTAGTGATGATGAGTTGATTTAAGCCAATTTATCCAATTATCAAGCCCCTCCCCTGTCCTGGTCGACAATTCAAAAAACGTCAGATTATAATTGGCCTGCCGGGCATAGGCTTTAGCGTTCTCAACATTGAAATCCACATAGGGCAGCAGGTCTGTTTTATTGATAATACATATATCAGCCGAATGGAACATGGCCGGATACTTCAGGGGTTTATCATCTCCTTCGGTAACGCTTATGACCACCACCCTATAGGCTTCGCCAAGATCGAACAGAGCGGGACAAACCAGGTTGCCTACGTTTTCGATGAATAAAAGTGTGTTTTCAGGTACGTTGAGCTGTTTAACGGCTTTGTTTACCATATCGGCATCCAGGTGGCAGCCGTTACCTGTGTTTATCTGGATTACAGGAGCACCTGCAGCCTGAATGCGTTGCGCATCGTTGAGGGTTTGCTGGTCGCCTTCAATGACATATAGATTAAACTCATTCTTAAGAATAGCAATAGTTTTTTCAAGCAAAGTTGTTTTGCCCGAACCCGGCGAACTAACCACATTTAATGCAGTAATTTTTTTGGCATCGAAAAAGCCCCTGTTTCTTTCGGCAAGCCTATTATTCTGTGCAAGCACATCCACCTCGAGTTGTACCGTTTTTGAGTGAGAATGGTCGTGTGGGTGCTCATGGAAATGGGTGTGTTCATGACTGTGGTCGTGTATAAGTCCCTGTCCCTGCTCATGGTCATGGTCGTGGGGATGGCCGTGTTCATGTGTGTGGGTATGGGGATGTTCATGACTATGCTCCTTATCGTGTGAATGGTTATGGCCATGGTCGTGATGATGGCCGGCATCATATTCATGGGCATGGTCATGTCCTGGAATGGTGTAACGTGTTGTATTAGAGGGGTCGGAACAACCGCAGGTATCGCACATAGTAATTGTATTTTAGTTAATCATGCAAAATTAGTCAGAATTTTTCAATATGGTGTTTCAGAGTGTATGTAAACTTAAACAAATATCATTTTAACAATATTTTCCAGAAAGTAGGCATCTGTTTAGTCAAAGGCATTGAAATCTTTACTGTCCACATCCAATACTGCTACGACCTGTCCTTTCTCATTGTGCAAAGGCACAACCACTTCGGAATTGGAGCGGGAATCGCAGGCAATATGCCCGGGAAATTCATGCACATTGGGGACAATGATTGTTTTATTCTGGTTAGCAGCGGCCCAGCAAACACCTTTGTCTTTTTCAAGAACCAGGCAGGCCAAAGGCCCCTGATACGGACTCACAGTAAGCTGCCCGTCAATTATACGGTAAAAGCCGCACCAGAAATAATAATCGAACTTGCCCTGCAATAAAGCACATACTGTAGCCATACGTGCAATGGTATCAGGTGTTTTTGTGAAAAGCTTCTGTAACTGTTCTGAAACCCTTTTGTATCTTTCGGCTTTCCTTTGCTCTTCCATAACAATTGTTATTTAATCAAAACTAAAACTCTTAATCCGCAACTCATTGCCCTTAATAAGCTCGGTTTTCAACGAACTGCAGTGCGGGCAAGGGGTGTAATACTGACTTACCGGAAATTCCGCATTGCAATCGCTGCATCTGGCAGTTGGTCTAATCCGGAGTACCTTAAACGCTGTTTTACGAAACAGAGAACTGCGTGGGACCTGGCTGAATGCAAAATCAAGGGCATCGTACTCCACACCGCTCAGCTCGCCTATCTCCAACTCCACTTCTGTGACTTCAATGGCTTGGTGTTTCAGCGCACTTTCCTCTACTGTATCGAGAATATTAACCGCTATTGTGAGTTCATGCATAAAATTTTAATGTTTATTTATTATGACTTCAAAAGTCTATCAGCAAATACGGGGCAACTGCTCACCTGCTAACATATCAATAATACGACTACCCCCTACAACAGTATTTAAAACAGCTTTACCGTTATGTAATTCGTTTATCTCGCCTATTATAGCAGCTTGCTTACCAAATTCATTTTGTTTTATAACTGCGAGGGCTCTTTCTGCATCATTATCAGCAACAACCATCACCACTTTGCCCTCATTGGCTACATAAAATGGGTCAAATCCTAAAAGCTCACACATTCCCCTTACATTCTCATTTATAGGAACAGCTTCTTCATAAATATGAACACTCATATTGTGGGATTCAGCAAGTTCGCAAAGCACAGTTGCCAGACCACCCCTGGTGGCATCGCGCATAAACTTCACATCAATACCTGCATCAAGTACAGATTTGATGAGGCTGTTTAGGGGTGCACAATCGGAAATAATGTCTGTTGTAAAAGAGGCGAAATTTCTTACAGCCATCACAGCCATGCCATGATCAGCTATAGTGCCGTTAATTATAATCCTGTCGCCCGCACAGACCCTTTTCCCTGAAGTAATATCCCTGAATTTTTCCGGCAGGAAACCCAGACCCGCAGTATTTATAAAAATTTTGTCACATTGGCCTTTATTAACCACCTTTGTATCACCTGTAACAATTCTTACACCGGCTTTTTGAGCTTCCCCTGCCATTGTAATCACTATTTTCTTCAGGTCATCAAAAGGAAAACCTTCTTCAATAATAAAACCTGCACTGAGATATAAAGGTTGCGCACCTGAAACGGCAAGGTCGTTGACAGTGCCGCAAATAGCCAGTTTCCCAATGTTACCACCCGGAAAAAATATAGGGTCAACCACATACGAATCGGTTGTATATGCCATTGCCTCATTACATCCGGGTAGAATGGCCGAATCGCCCTGTTCGTGAAGCAATGGGTTATCGAAATGAGTTACAAAAAGTTCTTTAATAAGCTCGTGGGTAAGGCGACCGCCGCTGCCATGGCCCAATAAAATTGTATTTTCCATTATTTACTAAATCTGAAATAAGCATTGCAGGCTCCTTCGTGCGATACCATGCAGGCGCCCACAGGGTTCGCCGTAGTACAGGCCGTACCGAAGAGTTTGCAGTCGGTTGGTTTTTTGAGACCTTTCAATATCAAGCCGCATATACAGCCTTTGTCTTCCCTGGTAGGTTCAACCTGTACATCGAACATTTGTTCTGCATCAAAGCTGCTGTACTTAGAGCTAATGCCAAGACCGCTGCATGGCAGTGTGCCCAACCCTCTCCACCAGTCATCACGCAGGGTAAACACCTCATGCATCAGTTCCTGAGCTTTCACATTGCCTTCGTAATTGACTACCCTTTTGTATTGAATTTCGACTTTACAATCGTTTTTTTCAATTTGTCGCACAAGCATCAGCACCGACTGCAGAATATCTACTGGTTCAAATCCTGAAATAACACAGCCCACCCCGTATTTTTCAGGTATGCCGCTGTATATTTTGGCACCGGTAATAACACTGACATGTCCCGGGGCAATATAACCGTTTATAGCCACCCCTTCTTCAATAAGGGCAGCCATTGCGGGATGCATTATTTTATGGGAACTGAGCACAAAAAAATTATTGATTTTTTCCCTTTGTGCATTTATGATGCCTGCTGCACTTGCCGGAGCCGTTGTTTCGAAGCCAATACCTAAAAATATCACATTTTTTGAAGGTAACTCTTGCGCTATTTTAAGGGCATCCAATACCGAATAAACCATACGCACATCTGCCCCTTTGCTTTTCTCAAGCATTAACGTGGAAGTGGACCCCGGCACACGCATCAGGTCGCCATAAGTGGTTATTATTACATCCTTCAGCCGGCTCATGGCCACAGCCCGGTCGATATAGCTACGGCTAGTGACACAAACAGGACAACCCGGGCCAGATACCAGCCTTATATTATCAGGCAGCAGCGAAGGGATTCCAAACTTCTGTATGGCCCAGGTATGGCCACCACAAACCTCCATTAAGGTTACCTGTTTCGTGGATGCAGTTTTTATCTGCGCCTGAAGTTTTTCCACCAGTTTTTTATCCCTGTATTCATCAATGTATTTCATGCCGAACTTAAATATTATCCAATTCGGGTTTTATACTGTTGTTCAGCTCATCAAAATCCTCAAACACTTTGAGGGTTTCAAGAGCTTCTTCTTCACTAATTTTCTGAATAGCAAAACCGGTATGAATAAGAATATAATCACCTACATTAACGTTGTCAAGCATCTGCAAGGAAGCTTCATAGGTTGTGCCACCCACCGAAACAACAGCCTTGTCACCGTTAATTGAAATCACTTTGGAAGGGATGCTCAAACACATAATTACTCTTTTTTAAAAGCAAAAGTACAAAAATTAATACATTAATTCTTCATAAAAAGCAGATTACAAAACCGGTATTTTCAGAACGGCATTAACGCCTCCTTTTGTCCCATATATTCTGACTATCCTAATGCCTTTTGATTCAGTATCTATAGCCATTGTAAGGGAATTAAAACCCTTCTTCAAGGCGTAAACATCAGAGTTTTCAAGTTGCCCTGCTGCATTATATTCTGTCACTTGCACATCCTCATCTTTTGTTTCAGTAATATAAAGTAAATATTTTCCTTCAACCCGTGTATAGGAACAGTTATTTTCAAATGCAGGGTCGCGTTCCTCCAGAGCAGCAGGCGACCTATCAACAAACAGTTTTAGAATTACAGGGAGGTGATCAGACGCATA
>JAKIYU010000133.1 GCA_022708385.1 Bacteroidota bacterium
AAAAAATAATTCAGTTGTTTGTTTTTAGGAGTAAATATCTTACTGAAAATTAAGCCCTTCAGTAATTTTAATGCCTTCAGGTATATTAAAAAGGTCGGGAGAAATTTTAGCCTCGAGGTCAATTTTTTTAGCAGTCATGGTCATGGCAAGACCGGCAACTGAAACATCTGTTTTAAGTGGAATGCCCATCCATACAAGATAAGTACCTTTCATTTTTGTTTTGGAATAGCTCATAGAGTATTTATCACATTTTTTGCCAAGAAAGTCTTCTGTACCTTCTTTTTTCAGGTTAAATTCTTTAATAACTTCATCGGTAAGTGCTGTAAAATCAATATTTTCCGGATTTTTTGCTTTGTCAATGATGACTTTCTGCCCTGTTTTTTTAATCATATCAATAACATACTGCACACTGTCCTTCGTAATATTTACATTATGTGTTTTCATACCCATAAATTCTCCTTTCATTTCAATTCTTGTAAGTTCACCCCAGTTATCAATATACATAAGCATATTCTGAGTCATGCCCATCATGACACTTTCATATTCAATAAGAGCTGATTTTACAAGAAATTTTCCTTTCGAATCGGCAGGTCTGTCAGATTTTAATTGTTCGTCGTTTGCCTGAGCAGAGGTATTTTCACCAGTGTTTTCAGAAGTACCTTTGTCGGTTGAGTTACAGGCAAAAACAAAGAGCGTGGAGAAAATGAAGAAATAAACTAATTTTTTCATGATTAAATATTTAATGTTTAGGAATGCAAACTTAAAAAAAATGAATGAACAGGACATTAATTTTTTTAAAGTTGTAAAAGATTTTCAAGTAAATTATTTATAATGAGTATAAATTCTTCTATTATTTTTTTTATTTATAAAATAAAAATATATTTGTTGGTAATATGTAAAACATGTGCCATGAAAAAATTAATCTTGTTATTGCTCATACTTTATGCCACATTAACTGTTACAGGGCAAATGGTTCAGAACGCCGGTTTTGAAAACTGGCAGGTAAATAACTATTTTGAATATCCCGATGGGTGGTTTATCTTGAACGAGGGCAATCCCAATACTTACGCCGAAAAAGTAGTTGGCGATGCACAACTCGGTAATAATTCTATCAGGCTTAATTCGCTTATCGAAGGTTCGGATGTGATGTTCGGACTGACCATTTACGGAAGTATCGGCGATAACGGGTCGTCATTTAAAGGCCTTCCATTTAATAAAACAGGGAACATGTTCCATTACTGGTACAAATCGAATATACAAAGCGGGGATATGGGTATGGTTATGTTAATATTGTGGCAAAATGGAGTTAAAATTGACTCGGTAGTATATCCTGTGATAGCATCTCAATCTTCGTGGACTCATGCCATGTTTCCTGTAAATGCAGGATTGGTTCAACCCGATTCCATGTTTTTGGCATTTCTGAGCAGCATTCCAAGTGATTTTGGTGGCAACCCTGTTCATGGCACATGGCTTCAGGTTGACAACATATACTTTACAAACGGGGCTAACCCAACGCCACTGACAGTGCCTAACTTTAGTTTTGAAGACTGGAAACTGGCATCGGCGGAAGACCCCGTATCCTGGTCAACAACCAATGCGGATTTTAATTTACAGGTTAGTGATACTTTCAATGTAAGCAAAACCTCCGACGCTTTTGCTGGTAATTATGCGGTTGTTATGACCAATGTGAGTTTAAATGGCAATGTTGTACCGTCTGAAATTGAATACCGCCAAACTTTTAACAAACAACCGGAAACGTTTATTTTTAATTATAAATATTTTCCTTCAGGGACAGATACCATGTTTGTGATTATCAAGTTTTACAAATATGGAAATTTTGCAGGTGGCGGTTGGTTTCAATACACTCAGGAACAATCGGTTTACACTGCAGAAGAAATTAACTTGTGGTACAGTGAAATTCCTGATGAAATAGAAATCAAAATCTTGCCGGGAAAAAATACCGGTTCAAAGTTATTCATTGATGATATTAGTTTTAGTTGTACTAAACCTATTGCTTTGTTTGGCGCATTCTCTTCACAGAATAGCATTGATGTAAGCTGGAATGCCGGAGCCGATGAAACCCAGTGGGTTATTGAATGGGGCCTGTCCGGCTTTACTCATGGCACCGGTACGGTTCAGGCGGTCAATACACTGCCCCAATACGTAATTAACGGTGTGAACGATGCCAATAGTTATGATGTGTATGTGGCCGCCCTGTGTGGCATAGGCGATACAAGCGCATTCAGTGGGCCATTTGTGGTGTGTAAAGGGAAACAGGCGCCTGTTAATGAAGGTTTCGAGGGTTTGCAAAACGGAGAAATGCCTGCTTGCTGGAATAGCTACACTAGCGGTAACGCACAGGTGTGGGCTGATGATTGGAATTTAATGGCTCATACCGGACAAAAATTTCTTAAAATGAATTATGGCAACCCTGATATAGCATTGGCTGTTGCCCCACGTATTGAAGATCCCCTTAATACGCTTTATACATCGTTTTATGCCAGAAAAAACAATACTACAAATCAGGCTCAAATTCTTCTGGGCACCATGACAAATCCATTTGATATTACAACTTTTAATTTGTTGCAAACATACGATTTGACTAACACATACACCAATTTAGAATATTATTTCAATACTTATACAGGCACCGATAAGTATATTGCCCTGCGTTTGATTTCAAACAATGGTGGGGCTGAAGCTTATGTTGATGACTTTGTTATTGATTTAATACCTGCCTGTATTCAGCCGCAAAACCTAACTGTCAATATAATTACATCTAACACTGCCCATGCGCAGTGGGATGCAGGGGGCCAGACTTTATGGAATATTGTATATGGCGAGATGGGATTTGACCCGCAAACACAAGGAAATTCAGAATATGCCCTTACTTCTCCATATTACGATCTATTAGGATTGAACAGCGGCACATCTTACGATGTTTATGTACAAGCCGATTGCGGAGCTAACGGCAACAGCACTTGGGCTAAATATACGTTTATGACTATTTGTGCCCCTTATAATACACCTATAATTGAAGATTTTGAAGGTACTTATCTTAATGATTTACCTAATTGCTGGGGCAGCCTGACACAAGGCTGGGGCATGGCTTATGTTTCGCCGTGGGGAGGTTATAATTCCCAGTCGGCAGTAACTTTGAAAGTAAATAATAATCAGGATAGTATATTATTGCTTACGCCGGAGTTGGTTCAGGATATTTCACTTTTGTATCTTACCTTTTATGCACATAAAAATACACCTAATAATGCCATTTTAACACTAGGTACAATAACTGACCCCAATGACATGGCTACTTTCACGCCATTGCAACAATTTGTGATGCCATCCAACTACCAGATGTTTAATTATAATTTTAATAGCTACAGTGGCACAGATCATTACATTGCATTTATGATTAAAACGCCTGTTAGTCAATATACAGAAGTTTTTATGGACAAGATAAACCTGCAATACATCCCAACGTGCTTTCCCCCTGAAGATATAACACTTCAGGATGTAACAACTTCTACAGGTACAATTGCCTGGCAGCCGGGTAATAGTGAAACTTTATGGAACCTGATATATGTTGGCAGCGGTCAGGATCCTTTTACATCGGGAACATTAATTAATGGCATCAATACTACACAATACATGATTCAAAACCTGATACCGGGCAGTATATATGATGTGGTTTTGCAATCTGATTGCGGAAGTGGTGATACCTCAGCATGGACAATACCTTTTACATTCGGCACAGTTTGTAATACCTACACAGCTCCCTATGTAAATAATTTCGATAATGAAACTGTCTGGCAAATTCCGCAATGCTGGAAGAAGCTGTTTAATCATGCTGATAGCGCTGCTTACTGTGGGTTACAAAACACAAATGCTTATTCACCCGCTGTTCATATTTATATGAATAATGCTACAACCCAAGACCCGAACGCAGTTTTGATGATGGTAACGCCTCGCTTGCAGAGTGTTTCCGATAAAGAAATAAGTTTTTATGCCCGTGCATCAGAAAACGGCATTCCATTATCTGTAGGGTATAAAACAGATCAAAGCAATCCTTTAGATTTTACATTAATTTCCACCATAAACCTGACGACAACTTACACAAAATATATCGTGCCATTAACTTCAGCGACTGGCGACTTGTATATTGCATTTAGTCATGGTCAGGCTGGTGCTGGAGGCAATAAAAGCATTTTTATCGATAATTTTACCTTTGATGTGGCTGTCAGCTGTCATCAGCCTATTGGGCTTAATGCATCAGGAGTCAGTGACCATGAAGCGCTACTAGCGTGGCAGCCCGGGTATCAAGAAACCTTATGGCATGCGGAGGTTGGAAATCCGGGATTTACACCTGGAACACAGAATTACCTGTTTGCTGCCTATGGTCACACCGCAACCTCGTGGTCGCTTTCAACATTAAATCCGGGTACGGCCTACGAATTTTATGTCAGGGGCGATTGTGGCGCTGGTGGCTCCAGCTCATGGTCAGGTCCTGTAAGTTTTTTTACCACTTGTTCGGTTTTCAGTACACCGTTTACAGAGGATTTTGAGTCAGGAACTTTTCCGCCACCTTGCTGGCAACGTATAGCCGGTTCTGGAAACTGGGAGCAGGCTTCTTCGGTATCTGCCTATGGAGCAGGAGCCGGTTCTGCGCGGGCGCCCTTCTATAATGTTGAGAACAATGTGCCTTTTGATTTGATTAGTTGTGATTTTAATACTAATAATCTTACAGCACCCCAGTTGAGTTTTGATTATGCTTATGCCAACTATGATGCTGATTACTTTGATAGCCTTAAAATATATGTTTCTATGGATGGTGGCTCTTCCTATTTCCTGCTTTATGCTATGTCGGGGCTTGGAGAATTGAATACGGCAGGAACAAGCAGTAATTTCTTTATACCAGCACCTTCGCAGTGGCGCAACAAGGTTATTTCTCTTCCGGGTGGTGCAAATAAATTGAAATTCAAAGCTATAAGCGGATGGGGAAATAATTTGTATATTGATAATATTAAAGTTGACAACCCACCCACTTGCCCTAAACCGACAACTCTTTCAGTTTCGGCTGTTACTGCTGATGCTGCTGAACTAGCATGGATACCCGGAGGTGTAGAAAACATCTGGAATGTGGAAGTCGGCACTCCAGGCTTTACACCTGGCACATCAACCTGGTTGTTTCATGTAGTTGGTACATCTGCTAATCCATGGCTGGTTAACGGCCTTAACGACAATACTGTTTATCAGTTTTATGTGCAGGCCGATTGCGGAAGCGGTGATTTAAGCAGTTGGTCAGGTCCGTTTGAGTTTAAAACACAATGTCTGCCGTTTAATATACCGTTTTCCGAAGACTTTACCGCTACAATTCAGGGTAATATACCCGATTGCTGGAGCCGGACAAACAACAACTGGCAAGTCAGTAATACTGCACAGTCCGGAGGCGCTGCTCCTGAATTGAATTTTACATGGAATCCACATAATACAGGACAAATCATTGTTAAATCACCCCTTATCGATGCTTCAACCTATAATACGTTGATGCTGTCGTTCAGACACAGGCTTGTGGATAATCCCAATGGCAATAATTATAAATTAATAGTAAAAGTAACCAACGATGATTTAAACTGGTCATCGGTTTGGCTTAGCACACCTACATCTAATCTGCCTGCCCAACTTGTTGAAGTAGATTTAAGCTTCTATGCAGGGGGTAATGTAAGAGTGGCATGGATATTCGAAGGCGATAGCTGGGACATTGATAATTGGTATATCGATAACATTCAAATTGACGAGATGACCACCTGTCCCTATCCCAATACATTAAATGCTACTTCTATTACATCTTCTGATGCACAATTTCACTGGGTAGCCGGTGGAACTGAAACAACATGGAATATTGAAGTTGGTTTCCCTGGCTTCGTACCCGGGACATCGCAACAGCAGTTTGTTTATACCGATGTTACTACAGATCCGTTTACCGCGAATGGGCTTAATCCCAATACAGCTTATGAATTTTATGTACAGGGTAATTGTGGCAACGGTGAACTGAGCAATTGGGCAGGCCCCTTTTCTTTTACAACCCTGTGCCCTGTATATCAACTTCCTTATAGCGAAAATTTTGATGCTCCTCTGCAATGTTGGTCAATATATGATGAAGATGGACAAAATCCGATATGGGCATCTAATACCAACTATAATCACACACAGGGGGGTAATGGTTCATTTTACCATGTTTGGAATAACAGTTATGGAAATAACCAGACTGGTTGGTTATACTCTCCTCAAATTCAGTTGCCCCCCGCTTCCAACATTGAGCTTTATTTCTGGTCGTATAATTTATATCCCGATTACTATATAAGCAACAAGGTTTTTGTAAGTACGGATGGAATTAACTATTCGCAAGTTTGGGAGGCAGCATCGGTAAGTGAATTGTGGACAAAAACGATTATTGACCTGTCGCCGTATGCAGGACAAACCATAAATATTGCATTCCGTTACGAAGGCGACTTTGCACATGCCTGGATACTTGATGATGTGACTGTTGAAGAAGTTAATTGCTTGGCCCCGGGCCCTGTTACGATAAGTAATGTTGCCACCACATCAGCAGACCTTGACTGGACTGCCGGCAGCACCGAAACAGCATGGCATTTGACTGTAAATGAATGGCCTTCCAATATCTTGCTTTTGAATACTATAGTGAATACTACACCTGAATATGCCCTTAATAGTCTTCAGAGCAATACCGGTTATGTCGTTTATATCCAGGCTGATTGCGGAAGCGGACAGTTGAGTAATCAGAGCGGTCCGTATTATATTAACACGAAATGTGATGTATTTACAAATCCTTTTACTGAAAATTTTGATGCTACCCCACAGGGAAAAATGCCCGACTGCTGGAGCAGGATTCTCGATGTGAATTTTTTTAAATGGGTGGAAGTTAATAGTTATTACTTTTATTCCGCCTCACAGTCCCTTGTACTGTGGAATGGCCATGAGGCTGACCCCGGTGCAAAACTTATTGCTGTAACACCCGAACTCTCGTCTCTTAACCAACATCAGGTAAAGTTTTTTGCAAAGGCAAACACAACAGGACCACACCTTATTTTTGGTACAATAACCGACCCCACCAATGCAGCCACTTTCACACCTCTACAGGTAATAAATCTGAATACAACATATCAGGAACTTTATATCCCTCTTTCAAATTATTCGGGTTCTGACACCTATCTTGCATTTAAACATGCATCA